>JACCUL010000267.1 GCA_013811855.1 Acidimicrobiia bacterium | reverse complement strand
ATCGGCACGTCCGCCGGCCCGAAGCACAGCACGTCGGTCAGCGCAACGGGGCGGTGGGCGGCGCCCATGACGTCTCGGATCACGCCGCCGACGCCGGTGTTGGCGCCGCCGAACGGCTCGACCGCGGAGGGGTGGTTGTGCGTCTCGGCCTTGAGCGCCACGGTCGTCCCGGGGGTGAACGACACGATCCCGGCGTTGCCGACGAACGCCGAGCGCACGAAGGAAGCGGCGATGGTGTCGGTGGCCGTGCGCAGCTGGTCGAGCAGCGACGGGATCGTCGTCCCATCGGTCAACGTGATGTCGGCCCGGAACGTCTTGTGCGCGCAGTGCTCGCTCCACGTCTGGGCCAGCGTCTCCAGCTCAACATCGGTCGGATCACGACCCTCGGCGGCGAAGTGGGCCTGGATCGCCACCAGCTCCTCGGGGTCGAGGGCCAGGACGCGGGCGGCGCCGAGTGCAGCCAGCCCGTCGGCGTCGAGGCCGGCCAGCGGGATGCGCCCGACGGGGACGACGTCGTCGGTGCCCGGGTGGAACACGGGCTCGGCGGCGCGGCCGACGCTCCAGCGCTCGATGATCGGGTTGGCGATGACGCGACGGACGAGCAGGTCGACGGTCGCGGCATCGGTGCCGGCAGGGAACTCGATCCGCCGGCCCGTCGCCGCACCGTCGACGGGGACACCGAGCTGGGTGCCGGCATGGCGAACCGTGTCGGCCGGCGTGTCGGTGACGCCGGGCAGCAGGGTGATCTCGACGTGCTCCGGACGGTCCGCCGGGATGTCCCACGAGCCGACCTGGAGCAGGGGATCGGCGAGGAAGTCGACCAGCGCGTCGAGGTCGTCGGCGCCCAGATCGCCCTCGACGAACACGACCTCGGCAACGGCGGGCGGGGCGCTGATCGGCACCCCGAGGGCTGCCGCACCATCCGCGATGGCGTCGGCGCGGGGGTCGTGGTCCAGCGCCCGCAGGGTCAGACGGTGCCCGGACGCCACTGGCCCGACCCTAGGGATCGCACCTCCGCCGGGCGACGCTCTTGAACGAAATGTACGGTCTGTCGCCCACGCGTGTTGAATCGGCACGGTGTCGACCGCCGCTGCTCCCCCCGAGGAGCAATTCCCGCGGACGCGCCTGGTGTTGATCCGCCACGGGGAGTCGAACGCCAACGCGACCCGGACGATCGGCGGGCACCGCTCGTGCACCGGCCTCTCCGACCTCGGCCGCCGGCAGTGTGCCCGGCTGGCCACCCGGCTGGCCGAGACGGTCGAGCTGGCCGACGTGGCACTGTACGCCAGCCAGTACCCGAGGGCCATCGAGACGGCCGAGATCCTGGCGCCCAGCCTCGGGCACGCCGAGGTGCACGTCGAGGCGGGGTTCGGCGAGCACGATCCCGGGCCGGAGTGCGACGGGTTGTCGTACGACGAGTTCATCGCCCGGCACGGCTGGCCGGTCTGGGAGTCGGACCCGTACGCCATCACGTTCCCGGGCGGCGAGACCGTCGCCGACCTGCACCATCGCGTCGGGGCCACCATCGCCGCCGTCACGGGCCGCCACCGTGGGGGTTCGATCGTGGTGGCCTGCCACGGCGGTGTCGTCAACGCGGCGCTGCGGATGGCGCTGCACGTCGCGCCGACCGGCGGGTTCGAGCTGTACACGACGAACGCCGCCATCACCGAGCTGCTCCAGGTGCGACCCGGTCGCTGGCGCGTCCTGCGGGTCAACGACTCGTCGCACCTGGCCGGGCTGCCGGCGTCCAGCTCCTCGGCGTGACCCGCTGGGTGGTGGTCGGGGCCGGCACCGCCGGCTGCGTCGTGACGGCCCTGCTGTCAGCGCGTCCCGACGCCGAGGTCGTCCTGATCGAGTCCGGCACGGCGACGAGCACGCCCCCGCTGAGCGTGTTCGACGCCTTGGCCGTACCCGGTCGGCTCGTGGACGGGCCCGTGCTGCGGGGGCAGGGGCTGGGTGGGTCCTCGGCGGTGAACGGGATGATCGCCGTGCTCGCCGCCGGCGAGTCCGGTCCGGACGTCGCGCTCCCGCGAGCGACGGCGACCGACGACGAGCTGGGCCCGATCGACCGGGCACTGCTGGTCGCCGCGCCGGGTGCCGTCCGCGTGCCGCTCGCCATGCGCGGCGGCCGGCGCGTCACGACGGCCGACTCCTACCTCTAC
>JACCUL010000232.1 GCA_013811855.1 Acidimicrobiia bacterium | reverse complement strand
CCCTCGGCCGGCGCGCCGCGGATGCTCCCGCCGTCAGCGAGCTGATGGACGCCGCCGGCCCGTTGGCCGACGCCCTGCGCTACGGCGACGCTCGGTCGACGGACGCCGCAGCTCTGCGGGCCGTCTTCGACGAGATGGCCGTGCGCGTCGTGGCCGGGCTCGATCGAGCCGTCGTCGGGCTCGACGACGAGTCGGCGCGGGCGATGATCGAACGGATGAGCGCCGTGCAGGCGGCCCTGTCGGTCGTCGATCACCCGGCCCGCCGGCGGGCGCTGCCGGCCGTCCTCGCCATCATCGCCGACCAGCGGCGTGGCCACGGGCTCGTGCGTGGTCGGGCGACGCGCCTGCTACACGACACCGGGACGTGGGAGCCGGCCGAGGTCGAGCGTCGGTTGGCCCGCGCCCTGACGCCGGGGACGCCGGCAGCCACGGGTGCGGCGTTCGTCGAGGGGTTCCTGGCCGGTAGCGGCACCGTCCTGCTCCACGACGCCGCGCTGCGTACGGTCGTCGACGGGTGGATCGGATCGCTGACGCCGGATGCCTTCACCGACGTCGTGGCGCTCCTGCGGCGCACGTTCGGCGCCTTCGAGCCGGTCGAGCGGCGCCAGCTCGGCGTGCTCGTGGCCACGGGTGCCGTCGATCGGCGTCCCGTGGCCGACGACGAGCTCGACGAGGATAGGGTCCTCGCTGGTCTGGCCACCGTCCGGGCGCTTCTCGGTCTCGCTCCGTCCGCGGATGGCCTTCTGTGAACGCGCCGGTGGTCTCGCAGAGCGAGCGCCTGCGGCGGTGGCGGCTCGTGCTCGGGGGCGGCGACGCCGACGGGACCGGCGTGACCCTGCGTGGTGACGACGCCCGGGTGGACGGCGCCCTTGGCGCGCTCTACGACCGCCTCCTGCCCCGGGGCCGCGGTACCGGGCGGGCGGTCGGCATGGCTCGATCGGCGCCGGGCGTGGCCCGCTGGCTCGGCGACATCCGTCGGTACTTTCCCACGCCCGTCGTGCAGGTGCTCCAGCGGGACGCCGTCGAACGGCTCGACCTGCGCCAGCTCCTGCTCGAGCCCGAGTTGCTCGGCGAGCTCGAACCGGACCTCCACCTGGTCACCCTGCTCGTCGAGCTGAACCGCGCGCTCCCCGACGCCACAAGGGCGACGGCCCGCCAGGTCGTCGCCACCGTCCTGACCCGGCTCGAGGTCCAGCTCGCCGACCGGACGCGCCACGCCGTGCGCGGCGCCCTGTCGCGGGCCGCCCGCACGGCGCGCCCCAGGATCGCCGACGTCGACTGGTCACGCACGATCCGGGCCAACCTGCGCCACTGGTTGCCGGAGCAGCGGACGGTGGTGCCCGAACGGCTCGTCGGGTTCGGACGGCACCATCGCAGCCTGGCCAAAGACGTGATCATCGCCGTCGACCAGAGCGGGTCGATGGCCGCCAGCGTCGTGTACGCCTCGGTGTTCGCCTGCGTGCTGGCCCGCCTGCCGGCCGTGCGGACGTCGCTGCTGGCCTTCGACACGTCCGTGGCCGACCTGACCCCGGTCCTCGGCGATCCCGTCGATGTGATCTTCGGCGTCCAACTCGGCGGCGGCACGGACATCGGCGGTGCGCTCGGTGTCGTCCGCCGCCTCGTCGTGCGCCCCCACGACACGGTCGTCATCCTGATCAGCGATCTGTTCGAGGGCGGCGATCCACGACCGCTCCGGGCGCGGGTGGCCGAGCTGTGCCGGGACGGGGTCGTCGTCGTCGTGCTGCTGGCCTTGTCCGACGACGGCGTGCCGGCGCACGATCACCACGAGGCGGCGGCGCTCGCCGCGCTGGGGGCGGCGGTGCTGGCGTGTACGCCTGCGGACTTTCCGGATGTGCTGGCCGCCGCCCTCAGCGGGCGGCGTGGGCACGACCTGGCGACGTGGGCGTCAGAACTGCGTTCGAGCCGCTGACATCGCGCCCTGTCGGGGCGGGGAGGAGTTCGGGTGGCGGCGGTGGGTCACGGCTGGACCTCATTCCGTCTCTGAAAGGCGCGGGCGGGAAACCTTTCAGCTACGGCGAGGGCTCCGATAATACCGAGTGAGACGTAAACACTCGATGTACCGTATCGCCTCCGCCGCCACGGAGGTCATTTCAACTCAACGCCGTCCCACCGACGTACCGGGACGTCACGCCGTTCAGCAATTGGACTGAGAATCGTACCACTCCAGCGCGTCGCAGCAGGTCAGAGCCCAAATCGACGCGTCCGATCTCGATCCCGCTGGCGGCGAGGACCGAGACCACGGTGTCGAGCTCGCGGTCGGCGGCGGTGCCGGGACCGTCACCCAGCAGCGCCCGGTGGAGCGCGGCGTCCCATGTTGCACCGGCACCCCAGCGGACCATGTCCTCGCCGAGGAGCACGACGGTCGGCACTTCGTGGCTCAGCCGTCCGTCCAACGCGATCAGGTTGGTCGGAGCGTGGTTGAGGAAGGGGACCGCCGACGGGAGCTCGGCGCCATGCTCGAAGGCCAGGACCGCCTCCCAGCCGAGCCGGTCGCTGATTCCTTTGACGAGGGCCTGGGCCTCATGGCGGCCGGCGACGAGGCCGACGGGGCGGGGGTGTTCGGGCCGCGCCGCGCCGTTGACGTCCGACCACACGGCGTCAGCGGCGATCCACCAGGTGGCGCCGGAGAGGTCGTGAGCGACCGTCAGGGCCGGTCCGGTGAGTGGGTCACGAGTCGACAGTGCGCCGAGCGCGACGACCGACCGCTGCCGGAGCGCGACGACGGCGCCGGTGTTGACGACCATCGCCGGCGCCTCCTGGCGGCGGGCGGGGTCGACCCACCGGCCCGTTACCGGGCGGTCGGTCCGGAGTCGGTCCGGGGGAAGTTCGGTGATGAGCGTCATGGTGACGGCAACTCTCGACGTCCGCAGTAACGGGGCCGTGCGACGACGTCCCGCCGACGTGGTGGGACGGTGACGGGACGCCACGCGCGCAAGATGTCTCACATGTCCCGTCACATGATTTCTGCCTCCACGACCAGCACGGCCAAGATCGGTCCCCGCCGCATCTGAGCGCCCGTCACCGCCTGATACCCGCCCGCCCGGCCGGCCGGTTGCGCACCATCGCGAGGTGCGAACCGTCGGTCGTTTGCGCGTCTCAGCCCGTGACGGCGCCCTTGTTGAGCAGGCTGTTGCGCCTGGTCGTGACCTCGGGCGGCAGCGCTCCGCCGATCTCCCTGGCCACCTCGGCGCCCTCGTCCAGGACGGCGATCGCGGCCGCCGCACGGTCCTGACGGGCGAGCAGCTCGGCCAACCGGAGGTAGCGGGAATCGGTGTGGCGGTCCAGGCGCAACGCCCGTTCGGCGAGCGCCTGGGCCATCTGGAGATCACCGTCGTCCTCGGCCTGGACCGACAGGAGGTCGAACAGGTCGATCATCCGCTGCTCGGCGGCCCGTCGGGCGGCGATCGCCCACTCCTCGTACTCGAAGTCGGCGAAGACGGCGCCTTCACCGGCCCGGACCGCCTCGGCAGCCAGCCGCCCGGCCATCTCGGGATCGGCACGGGCCGCCGACAGCGCATCGACGGCCAGGCGCTCGAACTGTATGAGGTCGCAGGTCACGCCGGCCCCGAAGCGGACCCCTGACCCCGACCGGACGACGACGTCGCCGACGGCGCGACGCAGCCGCAGGAGCACGTTGCGCAACCTCGTCCGGCTCGTCTCCACCTCCTCGCCCGGCCAGATCGCCTCGCTGAGCTGGTCGAACGAGGCGCTGCCACCGTGGGCGACCACGACACCGACGAGCCGCTGGGGGTTGCCGGGTGGGATCGGTTCCTCGACGTCGTCGTGCTGCACCGTCATGGTCCCGCCGATGACGCACACGCGGAGCGCGCCGGCAGCCTGGGCCCACGGCCGCGGGACGGGGATATCGGTGACCGGTGCCGGTCCGACCGAACGCTGCAGCAGCCCCTGCAGCTCCTCCACGGTCCGCCGCTCGCCGAGCAGCGCGGCGTCGCTGAAGCCCAGTCCGAGCAGCGTCCGGTCGCACTCGGTGGCCAGTCGGCGGGCCGTGTCGAGGTCGCCGCTGCGGGCGGCGGCGGTGGCGGCGACGAGCTGCACCCGCCAGACCTCGGCCGGTGCCGTGTGGCGGAGCTGCTCGTCGACGTCGCCGACGTCGCCCAGACGGGCGTGGTACAGGAAGTTCGCCAGCGCCAGCTGGTCCGGATAGAGGTCCCGCCGGGCGTGCGCGCGGGCGAGGTAGCGGCCCGCCAGTTCCAGCTCGCCGAGCGCACCAAGCGCGGCAGTGACGTCGCAGAGGAACGGCACGCCGAGCACGTCGTCGGCGTCGGTCATCGCCGTGTTCTCGGCCGTCGTGATCCAGCGCAACGTGGCGTCGAGATCCTCCCGGCGGGCGCTGACGACCATCCGACCCCACGCCGCGGCGGCGACCAGGCGCGGGTTCTCATGGGCCCGGCCGACCTCGGCCACCCGGACGAACCTCGACTCGGCGCTCTCCAGCCGGTTCGCGTTGAGCAGCACGAAGCCCTCGAACAGCACGGTCCACGTGCGTTCGGCGTCGGACAGCTCCGGCGTGGCGAGCAGGTGGCCGAGCTGGGCCAGCGCCTCGTCCAGGCGGCCGAGCGGCACGAGCACCACGATCACGAGGTCGCGCCGGCACGTCCTCGCCATGGCGAACTCCCCGCACCCCTCCCAGGCGGAGATGGCCAGGCTGTAGTGCTCGGCGGCGCGCTGGAGGTCGTCACGCGAATCCGTGGCACCGGCCGTGATCGCCAACAGCTCGTGGACGCCGGCGAAGGTCCGGCCCTCGTCGGGGGGGAGCTCGGCGAGGATCTCCTCCGCCAGACGTTGCGCCTCCTCGCGTCGGCCGTCGTCCAACAGGACCTTGGCGGCCTCGATGCCGACCCGACGGCGCAGCGGGCCCGGACCGTCGGCGGCCAGCTCGACGGCGCGCTCGATGTCGACGGTGGCATCGGCGACCCGGCCGACGTCGCGCGAGGCGTTGGCCCGCAACAGCAGGAGCAGCGGTTCCTGTTCGGTCTGGGCGCCGAGGCGGGCCAGCAGGCCGAGGAGGTCACGGGGCTCGACGGTGTCGGCCAGCGACACGCTCAGGTCCATCAACACCGTGGCGGCTTCGCCGCGGGCGCCGGCGTCGAGCAACAGGCTGATCGCCTCCAGCTGCTGGCCCCGCTCGACCAGGTTGTGGGCCAGGGCCGTGGCCGCCACGGTCTCGACGGGCGACGACCGGTACGCGGCCGGTGTGAGGACGTCGAGCTCGCCCGTCATCTGCCGGCGCAGCGGCACGCCGGCGTCGAGGAGCCGGACGACGATCCCGTCGTCGCCGAGCGATTCCAGGACCTGGCGGTCGATGCCGGACGACCTGGCGAGGAGGCCCAACGTCGAATTGTCAGGCGGGTCGAGGCGCTGTTGGGCGGCGGCCGCACCGGCCCGCACGATGCGCGAGGCGACGGCGACCGGATCGGCGGTCGGATCGCGGCGGCACTGGTCGAGCGCCGTCGCGATCACCCGGACGTTGCCGTCGGTGATCTCGACCATCCGTTCGGCCACAATCTCGGATTGCATGTGCGGCGGCGCCTCTTCGAGCACCTCTTCGGGCGTGACGGCGAGGGCCGAGGCGTCGATCATCAGGCCGTCGACGAGTTGGACGACCTCGAGGATGGCATCGGGCAACAGTCGACCGGCGACGAGGATGCGCGTCCCCTCGGGCGCGTCCTCGATGCGCTCGGCCAACAGCGTGGCCGATTCGGCGTCGAGCAGGTGGGCGTCGTCCAGGATCACCGGCGGCAACTCGTCGAGCGGCTTGTCGGCCAGCGGTCCGAGCTCGCCGCGGAGCCGGAGCACGTCGGACCCCGCGGCTTTGCGCAGCAGCCATGACTTGCCCGTCCCGGACGGCCCTTCGAGCGCGATGAAACCGGGGGCGTCGGGACTCGTCAGGCGGGCCAACAGGCTCGTACGTGCGAACCGCATCACGGTCTCATGAATCGCCGCCGACGGTTCCGGCCATTCACATCCCTTTCGTCTGGCCGCGCCTGCACGGTGGGCTCAGCCTGACGTGCCCGGGGGCACATGTCAATCATCGGGTGGTCGTGGACACTGCTTCCCCCACGACCAGGTGAAGGGGCCTTCACCTACCCGGGTTGCGACCGTTCACACCTGGTCGTCGTCGCCGGAAGGGTACCGTGGCGCCCGATGGGTCAGCCGGTCGCAGTCACGGAACGGCCGAGTGCCTCGCCGGGCGTCGTGCGCTACGAGCTCAACCGGGCGCTGACCGGGATGGGCCATGAGCATTTCCTCGCCGTGACGGAGGCCGTCGGACCCCGTCCGGCCGCCGAGTTGGCCCGGCGGCTGTTCGACACCGGACAGGTCGCCGGTGTGCACGTGTACGCCAACATCGTCACCGTCGACCTGGCCAAAGGCGGCGGTAGCGGTGGGCTGGCCGACGTGATGCGCAACCTCTACCGGTACTGGAAGCCGGGGATGGCGCCGCCGTCCTTCGAAGATCTGGTCCCCGACGAGGAGTCGGGGG
>JACCUL010000229.1 GCA_013811855.1 Acidimicrobiia bacterium | reverse complement strand
ACCTGATGGGGATCGTCGAGTGGCGGGTGGCCGAGCTCGGGCGGCTGGGCGTCGAGGTCCGGTGCGACGTGCTCGTCGAGGCGGCCGATGTCGACGCCCTGGAGCCTGATGTCGTCATCGTCGCCACCGGCGGGCTGCCGCAGACCCCCGAGCTCGAAGCCGGCGCCGAGCAGGTCGCGACGAGCTGGGACGTGCTCGGCGGCGACGTCACGCCGACCGGCGACGTCCTGCTGTTCGACGACAACGGCACCCACTCGGCGATGTCGGCGGCCGAGCTGATCGCCCGCTCGGGCGCCCGCCTGGAGATCGTCACGCCGGAGCGGATGCTCGGCGTCGAGGTCGGCGGCATGAACCACGTGCCGTACGCCAGGGCGTTCAACGAGACCGACACCCGGATCACGCTGAACCAACGGGTACGAGCCGTTCGCCCGGAGGCCGGACGGCTGTGCGTCGAGCTCGGTAGCGACCACACCGCCCATCGGGCCGTGCGCCACGTCGACGCCGTGATCGTCGACAACGGGACGGTCGTCACCGACGACCTCTACCGGGAGCTGAAGGCGAGCTCGTCCAACCTCGGCGCCGTCGACTACGGCGCGCTGATGGAGGGCCGTCCGCAGGAACTCGTGCGCAACCTGGACGGTGCGTTCCAGCTCTTCCGGATCGGCGACTGCGTCGCCGGCCGCAACATCCACGCCGCCGTCTACGACGCGCTGCGCCTCGTCAAGGATCTGTAGCCGTGCTGCCGCGTTCCCCGGCCACGCAGGCCGTCGGTAGCCGCTCCTCCGCTGGCGCTCCGTCGCTCGCATCGGTGAGCGGATCGGCGCCGAGCATCGACGACCTGAGCGGCGACCCCCATCCGCACCTGGCCCGGTTGCGGGCCACGTCGCCGGTGGCGTGGGTGCCGGCGCTGCGCTCGTTCCTCGTGACGAGCCGGTCGGCGGCGATCGAGGTGCTGCGCGACCCGGCGACGTTCACGGTCGACGACCCGCGCTTCTCGACGGCGCAGGTCGTCGGGCCGAGCATGCTGTCGCTCGACGGCCGCGAGCACGCCCGCCACCGGACGCCCTTCGTGGCGCCGTTCCGGCCGCGACAGGTCACCGAGCGGTTCGGGAGATCCGTCGACGCGGTGGTCGGCCGCCTCGTCGGGGACATCGTCGATGTCGGGCCGGACCTCGAGATCGACCTGCTGCCGGCCCTGGCCGGTCCGTTGTCGGCGGCGGTGGTCGCCGACAGCCTCGGGCTCGACGGCGCCGATCCACTCGTCGTCGGGCGATTGCTCGGGTGGTACCGCGAGATCGTCGGCTCGGTGACGGGCGTGGCGTCGGGCGAGCCGGTCACCGCGGGTGGCGCCGAGGCCATGGCCGACCTCGGCGCGACATTGCGCGATCACCTCGACGCCGGTGACTCGCTGCTGGCCGACGCATCGGGACACGGAGGTCTGTCGGCTGACGAGGTGGTGTCCAACGCCGCCGTCGTGATGTTCGGCGGGATCGAGACCACCGAGGGGATGCTGCTCAACGCGGTGTGGCACCTGCTCTCGTGGCCCGAGCAGTTGGCCGAGGTCGTCGCCGACCCGGCACTGGTCGCCGTCGCCGTGGAGGAGTCACTGCGGATGGAACCGGCGGCGGCCGTCGTCGACCGGTACGCCACTCGCGACCTCGAGCTCGGCGGGGCCTCGATCCCGGCCGGGGCGCCGGTGACCGTGTCGTTGGCCGGCGCCAACCGCGACCCGGCCGAGTTCGCCGATCCCGACCGCTTCGACGTGCGCCGGCCGAACGCTCGCCGCCACCTGGCCTTCGCCTCCGGCCCGCACGTCTGCGTCGGCATGGACCTGGCCCGCCTCGAGGTCGTCACCGCCGTGCGGGCGCTGCTGGCGCTCCCGGACCTCCGGCTGAGCACCGACGCCCCGGCGCCGACGGGCCTCGTCTTCCGCAAACCGGCCCGCCTCCCGGTCCGCTGGGGCTGACGGAGCGAACTGCTCGTTGGAACCGACCGTTTCCGGTCGATTGGCCACAACAGAACGGGTCCGAGCGCGAACCGAGCATCCGTGTGCGACGTAGGAACGAACTGGTATCAATGCAACCGCATCGGGGTCTGGATCGTCAGACGAAAGCTCAGCTGCTCTCAGCGGAGGGAGGAGACCGATGACCACGATCCACGCCGACGAGCTCCGAGCCGGAGACATCGTCGACGACCACGGACAGCGCCACCACTTGACGCGCATCGATCGTCGGGACGGGTGGGCGTTCCCCGTCGCCTTCGACGACACCGGCTGGGCGATGGCCATCGGCCACGACCTCGTCGTCGTCGATCGCTGAACGCCGAGGCCCGTCTATCGGCTGGCCTCGCCTGACGGGGACGCGCGGATCCTCGTGGCGGCGGGGATGGCGGGGTCGGACAACCCGGCCCGTGCCCACACCATCTGCTCCAGACGCGACAGCGCCAGCTCCAGCGCCCGGCTCAGGCGGCGGCGCTCGCCGGTGGCCAGCAGGTCGATCACCAGCCCGGTGAACATGGCCTTGACGAGCGAGGCTTCGACCCGGGCGTGCTCCAGGGGGATCCCCTCGGCGATCAGGCGCTGCTCGACGTTGGTGCGCCACAGCCCGATCTGCTCGGACCGCACCACCCCGGGCAGGCCACTCGACGTCGCCTCCAGCGCGGCGGCCTCGATGCCCAGGCGGACGATGGCCAGGTTGCCCGGCGACGAGTTGATCCATCGCCACCACCGGCGCAGCACGTCGGCCTGCGAGAGGTTGGGGTTGCGAGCCAACCAACGCTCGAGCACCTCGGTCTGCACGTCGTTGGCCCGCCGCAGCGCGGCCACGACGATGTCGTCCTTCGGGCCGAAGTGGTGGATCAGCCCGTTCACGCTCACCCCGAGGGCGGCGGCCATCGGCCGCAGCGACACGTCGGCCAGCCCGTGCTCGGCCAGGTAGCCGACGACACCGTCCAACAGCTCGGTCCGCCGTTCGAGGTCGGGCAGCCGTCCCACGGGGATCCCTAGGTGCGCATCCGCAGGCCCTCGGGGTCGAGGACGGGTTCGGTCAGCAGGCGGGCCGGGCGGCGGCGCCCGATGATCTCGACTTCGAACTCGGCGCCCGGCCGGGCCAGCGCCGCGGGCACGTACCCGAGCGCCAGCGACACCCCCGAGTGGTGGGCGTACGCGCCGGACGTCACCCAGCCGACGACCGACGCGTCGTCGGCGCGGCCGTGCCAGATCGGCTCGTCGCCGATGACGTCGGCCGGCTCGTCCGGATCGGGGTCGACCTGGAGGTAGACGATCGCCCGCTCCCGGCCCCGCGCCATCTCGGCTTCCACGGCCTGGCGCCCGATGAAGTCGTGGTCGAACTTCAGGTACCGGTCCATCCCTGCCTCGAGCGGCGTGTAGATCGGCCGGTATTCCCGGAACCAGGTGCCGAACATCTTCTCCATGCGCATCGACATCAGCGCCCGGAACCCATACAGCGCCACGCCGTGCGGTTGGCCGGCCCGCCAGAGTAGGTCGAACAATGCCCGCTGATGCTCGGGTGCGACCCAGATCTCGTAGCCGAGGTCGCCGGTGTAGGTCATCCGGCCGACCCACGCCGGGAACATCCCGATGTCGATGTGGCGGAACGTCATGAACGGGAAGTCCTCCGTCGTCAGCGACTCGGCGGTCACCGACTGCAGGACGTCGCGGGCGCGCGGACCGGCGACCGAGAGCCCGACGAGCGACAGCGCCAGGACCTCGAACCGGATCGGTGAGCCGTCGGGAAGGTGGGCCAGGAACCACCGGGAGTGGTGGACCTCGGCGGCCTGCGAGCCGAACAGGAAGAAGTCGTCGGCGCCGACGCGGGCCACGGAGAACTCGCCGACGATCCGCCCGTCCGGGTTGAGCATCGCCGTCAACGCGATGCGCCCGACCTTGGGCAGCCGGTTCGTGAACAGCCCCTGGAGCCAGTCGGCGGCGCCGTCGCCGGTGACGCGGTACTTGGCGAAGTTCGACGCCTCGGTCAGCCCGACCCGCTCGCGTACGGCCCGGCACTCATCAGCGACGACCGGGAAGGCGTTGGAGCGGCGGAACGTGACGTCCTCGATCGGTTCCTCACCCGGCCGTTGGAACCACAGGGGGTGTTCCAGCCCGAACCCGGCGCCCCACACCGCGTTGTGCTCGGTCAGTCGGTCGTAGATCGGCGTCGTGTGCAGCGGCCGCCCGGCGGGCAGCTCCTCGTTGGGGAACGTGATGCGGAACCGGCGGCTGTAGTTCTCCCGCACCTTGGCGTTCGTGTAGGCCAGCGTCGCCCAGTCGCCGTAGCGGGCGACGTCCATGCCCCAGACGTCGAGCTGTGGATCGCCCGTCGTCATCCAGTTGGCCAGCGCCAGCCCGACGCCGCCGCCCTGCGACAGCCCGGCCATCACGGCGCAGGCCACCCAGCAGTTGCGCAGCCCGCGCACCGGCCCGACGAGCGGGTTGCCGTCGGGGGCGAACGTGAACGGCCCGTTGATGATCCGCTTGATCCCGGCTGTCGCCATCGCCGGGTAGTGCTTGAAAGCGATCTCCAGCGACGGGGCGATGCGGTCGAGGTCGGGCGGCAGCAGCTCCATGTCGAAGCTCCACGGGGCCTGCGTCGGCTGCCACGGCACGCAGGCCTGCTCGTACGTGCCGAGCAGCATCCCGCCACCCTCCTGGCGAATGTAGATCTCGCCGGCGAAGTCGAGCGCCATGGGCATCTCCTGGCCGGCGGCGGCGTTGTGCTCGGCCACCTCGGCCATGTCCTCGGTGACGAGGTACATGTGCTCCATGCCGAGCACGGGCAGCTCCAGCCCGACCATCCGGCCGACCTCGCGCGCCCACAGCCCGCCGGCGTTGACGATGTGCTCGGCGTGGATGTCGCCCTTGTCGGTGACGACGTCCCACGTACCGTCGGTCCGCTGGCGCAGGTCCTTGACCCACGTGTGGCGGTAGACCTCGGCGCCCTTCTGGCGGGCGCAGATGGCGTAGGCGTTCGTGACCCCCGTCGGGTCGAGGTGGCCCTCGACGGGGTCGAACAGCGCGCCGACGAAATGCTGCTCCTCCATCATCGGGAACAGCGCCTTGGCCTCGGCGGCCGAGACGATCTCCAGGTCCATGCCGAGGTAGCGGCCGCGGGCCTGGGCCATGCGCAACCAGTCGAGGCGCTCCCGGTCGTCGGCCAGCATCAGCCCGCCGGGCAGGTGGATCGAGCAGTTCTGGCCGGAGCGGGCCTCGATCTGCTGGTACAGCTCGATCGTGTACTGCTGCAGCTTGGAGACGTTGGGATCACCGTTGAGCGTGTGCATGCCCCCGGCCGAGTGCCACGTCGACCCGGCGGTCAGCTCCTTGCGTTCGACGAGCACCACGTCGGTCCACCCGGCCTCGGTCAGGTGGAAGAGCACCGACGCTCCGACGACCCCGCCGCCGATGACGACGACCTGCGCTGATGACTTCACGCCTGCGGGACCTTTCTCCCTCTCAGAAATCCGTCGGGACGCCGCCCTCGGCGGTGCGGCGGGCGACGAAGTCGTCGAGCTCCTCGCGGACGGCGTCGTCCATGGCCGGTGGCTCGTAGATGTCGAGGTACCTGCGGGCCAACGCGGTGGCCTTGCTGGCGGCGTCCGGTCGACCGGCCTCCTCCCACGTCTCGTAGTTGCGCCAGTCGGAGATCAGCGGTCGGTAGAACTCGGTGCGGAACCGCGATTGCGTGTGCTCGACGCCGAAGAAGTGGCCGCCGGGGCCGACCTCGCGGATCGCGTCGAACGCCAGCGTGTCGTCGTCCACGACGATCGGGTCGAGCATGGCGGCGACCATGGCCAGCAGGTCGGCGT
>JACCUL010000223.1 GCA_013811855.1 Acidimicrobiia bacterium | reverse complement strand
AAACCATCACCGTCGTTCAACTGTGGTCATATCCCTACGGTGTCGACGACACGCCGAACGAGGGGCGTGACGTGACTCGGGTAGATGCGGCGACTGGCATCTCCCCGTCGGCCGGACGGGTGATTATGACGCTTGACGGTAGTTCTGTTCCCACTCGATGGGTGGGGATGCTGTTGAGGCTGGTGTGCAGGCGGGTGGTGTTGTACTTATGCGGGTGATCCTGTCAAGCACCGTGAGCGAGCACGGTGTCATCGGACTGGTTCCAGGCGCACGAGCATCTGGTTGGGGTCGAGCAATGCGGTGATGTTCAGGCCGTGGGCGGCGGCCAGTTCGTGGAGGGCGTCGTCGTCGATGTCGACGGCTTCGAACGGCTGCTCGTAGCGTTCGCCGTCGAACTCCCAGGCGACCGTGGCTCGTAGACGATCGCCGTGATGTTCGACAGAGTGCAGTTCGGTGATGATCCCGTCGACGGGGTCGCTGCGGGATGCTTCGACGGTTCGAACCCATCCCGGTTCGTGCCGCCACAGGAGCACGACTCCGTCCGGATTGACGTGTCGTCGGCAGCTGGCCATGAGCTCGTGGCGGATGGTGGCGGCGGAGCTCGTGGGCGGTGACGTGACCGATGCCGGCTTCGACAGCGTGTCGGTGCAGCGCAGTGGCGACACGCAGACGGTGACTGGCCGGTTGCGTTCGACGAGGAGCCGGTCGGTGCGCAGCCCGACCGGGCGGTGCTCGGCGATCCAGTCGTCGAGCATCGACTTGAGCTCGGGGTGCAGCGGGATGTAGCGGTCGTTGTGGAGGTTGCCGACGGGGATGCGCAGCCACCACGCTGAGCCGATCTGCACGACGGCGTCGACGGTCAGGCCGAGCAGTTCGCTCTTGCGGATGCCGGTGCGGGCGAGTAGCTCGACGATCAGTCGTGACAGCGGATCGGGGTCGGCGCGGGCGGCGCGCATCAGCTTGGTGGCGGCGGCGTCGTCAAGGAACCGGGCAGCGGCTTGTCGACGATCGGGAGAATGCTGTCCTCCCCGACCGGCGACATCGTGTCGGTGGCCGGGGTTACGGGGCCAGCGGGAGCCCGGTGCCGATCATCGAGTTGCGCGTGACGAGGCCGGCGAGCCGTTCCTCGTCCCAGCCGTCGGTGCCCGGGGGCCGTAGTGGGAGTACGAGGTAGCGCTGTTCGGCGGTCGAGTCGTGGACCCGCAGCTCGACGTCGGAGTCGACCTCCATCCCGAACTCGGCCAGCACCGCCCGCGGCTCACGCACGACGCGGCTGCGGTACTCGAAGCTCTTGTACCACGCCGGCGGGTTGCCGAGCAGGCCGCCCGGATAGCACGAGCAGAGCGTGCAGACGATCACGTTGTGCACCGCAGCAGTGTCCTCGAGCACGGCGATCGGCACCGTCTGGGGGTGGTACTCGGCGATCGCGGTGACCGGGTCGGTGAGCAGCCGGGCCCGGAAGTCGGCGTCGACCCACGCCCTGGCCACGACGCGGGCGCCGAGGGCCGGGCTCGGCCCGTCACCGGACGCCGATTCGGCCGCGGCGATCGCCGCGTCGACGTCGCCGGGGTCGACATGGCCGTGGTCGTGAAGGTGGCGCTCGAGAATCTCGGTGCGCTGGGCCGGTGTCAGGTCGCTCACGGTTCCTCCAGGTCACACTCGCCGACGTCGGCGGTGATGGTGTGGTCGGCGGCCGGACCGAACAGGTCGGCCGCGGCGAAGACGACGGTGTACACCAGCTCGGGTTCACCGTAGGTCCCGGTGGCTGCCGACTCACCCGGGTTCGGCCACGCGAAGGCGACGAGCTCCACCCGTCCGACGTGTCGGCGGAGGTATCGAGGCACCCGGGTGTGGCCGTTCGTGACCGGGTTCCGCACGCGCACCCGGTCGCCTCCGTGGAAACGTCCCGCCCACGTCGGCGTCGCCGGCGACGGCCACGCCGTTGGCGCAGGTCGGTCCGCGCTGTCTAGGATCCCCTGCTCACCGGCGAGCCGCTCGATCGCCCACAGCCAGCGCTCGTAGTAGCTCGAAGCCAAGTACTCCGCCGGCGGCATCTGCTCGATGGTGTAGCGGAAACGGTCGATGGTGGTGCTTCCCATCACCGCGGCGAGCATCCGCCACACACGCCCTTCCCAACGCTCATGGAACAGCGGCTCGTCGATCTCGATGGGGACCGGGCCGAAGCCGTGCATCCCGCCAAGGTCGTGCACGCCGTCCACCGCACGATCATCGCGCGGCACGAAGGCCGACGAGATCGGAACTCGAGGACTCGGTGTCGGCCGGCTGCGGTGACGTGACGGGTCGTCACAGCAGCCGACGCCGCGGCACGTCCGCCGTCACTGCACGACGAGTGCGGTGACCATGCCGAACATGCCGTCGTTGGACTCCACGTGGTTGAGGATGTGGCAGTGCCAGACCCAGGTACCGGGCACGGTCGGGTTGATCAGCACCGTGTACCGCTCGCCGGGTGCGACGAGGATGGTGTCGGCGGCGTACGGGCTGTCGAGGGGTTCGCCGTCCTTGGCGATGACGAGCTGCTCGAACCCGTGGAGGTGCATCGGGTGGACCTGCAGCCCCTCGTTGAAGTACGTCACGCGCAGCCAGTCACCGACCTCGGCGATGATCGGCGTGGTGGCCGGGAAGCTCTTGCCGTCCAGGCTGAGGCCGATGACGCCGGCGTCGTTGAGCACCATCGGCAGGTCCTGGGCGATCGCCAGGTCCTCGGGGACCGCGATGCCCGACACGGTCTGGCCCGTGGGTGCGCCGATGTCGCCGACGTACATCGTGCCGAACAGGCCGTTGGGTACGGCCTCGTGGGCGTCGGCGTGGGCGTGGTACATGCCGATGGCCGGCTCGGTGGTCGTGAACCTGTAGGTGTAGCTGCTGCCGCTCGTGACCAGCTCCTGGGTGATCGGTGACACGCCGTCTTGGTCGTTGGGCACGTCGATGCCGTGCCAGTGGATGTCGGTGCCAATCGGCAACTCGTTGGTGATCTCGACTTCGACCTTGTCGCCGACCTCGAGATCGATGCGCGGGCCGGGAACCATCCCGTTGTAGGCCCAGGCCGGGACGATCTCGCCGGGTCGCACCTCCCAGTCGATCACCGCGGCGGTCAGCTCGAAGCGCTTGGTGCCGTCGGGCAGCACGTCGGGCGCCAGCGGCTGGTTGCCGAGACCCTCGGTCTCGGCCGGGAACGCCATGACCGATTCGATCATCGCCTGGTCCTGCGCGGCG
>JACCUL010000212.1 GCA_013811855.1 Acidimicrobiia bacterium | reverse complement strand
CACCCATGGAGAACCCACGTCCCGAAAAGGTCGCCGTGGTCGACGAGATCGTCGGCAAGCTCAACACCGCGACGGCCGTGTTCGTCTCGGAGTACCGGGGCATGTCGGTGGCCGGGCTCGCCCAGCTGCGCGGTGTGCTGCGTGATTCGGGGGCGGAGCACAAGGTCTACAAGAACACGCTGGCCATTCTGGCCGTCCGCCAGGCGGGTCTCGACATCCTCGAGCCGTTACTCGTGGGACCGACCTCGCTCACGTTCGCCGGCGACGACTCCGTCGGCGCTGCCAAGGCCCTGAACACGGCGTCGAAGACCAACCCGCTGCTCGTGCTCAAGGGCGGGTCGTTCGGAACCAGCGCCCTCAGCGTCGACGACGTCAAAGCCCTCGCCGACCTTCCGTCTCGGGAGGAGCTGCTGGCCATGTTCGCCGGGGCGCTGCAGGCGCCGCTGGTGAAGACGGCCGGCCTGTTGCAGGCCCTGCCCCGCAACTTCGCCTACGGCCTCGCCGCCCTCATCGACCAGCAGACCTCCGCCGCGGCCTGACGCCCGCGACCCGCTCGACCAACCCACCACCCGCACCCGAAGGAACACGAACATGGCTACCAAGGAAGAGATCCTGGACTCGATCAGCGGCATGACCGTGCTCGAGCTGAAGGAGCTGCTCGACGCGTTCGAGGAGCGCTTCGACGTGACTGCCGCGGCCCCGATGGCCGTCGCCGCCGCGGCCCCGGCCGGTGGCGGCGCGGCCGCCGCCGCCGAGGAGGAGAAGGACGAGTTCGACGTCGTCCTCACCGCCGCCGGCGCCCAGAAGATCCAGGTCATCAAGGCCGTGCGCGAGCTGACCAGCCTGGGGCTGAAGGAGGCCAAGGACCTCGTCGACGCGGCCCCCAAGGCCGTGCTCGAGAAGGCCAACAAGGACGCCGCCGACGCGGCCAAGGCCAAGCTCGAGGACGCCGGCGCCTCCGTCGAGCTCAAGTGAGCGACGCTCGTTCCGGTCGGGGTTCTGGCGACGCGTTCGCCGGGATCCCGACCAGGACGGGATCACGTCCCGACACCAATCCTTGACAGCGCCCCGTCGGTTCCCTACCCTCTGTCCCCACCTGGAGTCCCGGCTCGGGCGTCTCTGCCCGGATGCTGGTTGATTTGGTGCGCCCTGGGCCGCTAGGCTGCTCCGTTGCCGTGCGCCTGCTGTTCCCTTCCCGTCGTCGGGCCTGGTTCGGCGCGTCTCGTCGTCTGCGACCCCCGAGCCCCCAAGGAGTGATCCGTGGCCACCCCTTCCACGTCCCGTGAGCGCTACTCCTTCGCCAACCTGATCGAGCCCCTCGAGCTCCCCGACCTCATCGCCATCCAGCGCGAGAGCTTCGACTGGTTCCTGGACGAAGGCCTGGCCAACACGTTCCGCGACATCAGCCCGATCAAGGACTTCTCCGAGGCGCTGCAGCTGGAGTTGGAGTTCGACCCCCACGACGAGGACCTCCGGCCGCCGCCCAAGTTCTCCGTCGAGGAGTGCAAAGAGAAGGACATGACCTACTCGGCGCCCGTCTTCGTGCGGGCCCGGTTCATGAACCGCAACACCGGCGAGATCAAAGAGCAGACGGTGTTCATGGGCGACTTCCCGATCATGACGGAGAAGGGCACGTTCATCGTCAACGGCACCGAGCGGGTCGTCGTCAGCCAGCTCGTGCGCAGCCCCGGCGTCATCTTCGAACCAGGCGAGCGCTTCCGGCTGCGCAACCTGACCAAGCACCAGCTCGTCAAGGGGACGATCCACCCCTACCGCGGCGAGTGGATGGAGTTCGACGTCGAGCAGAAGCCCGGCAAGGACGTCACCGCCGGCACCCGCGTCGCCCGCAAGCGCCGCCTCGGCATCTTCACCTTGTTGCGTGCATTGGGATACGACGAGGAGGCCGCCCCCGGCTTCCTCGAGCGCTTCGTCGCCCACTTCGACTTCCTCCAGGGCCAATGGGACAAAGAGCGCGACGTCGCCCCGACCCAGGACGAGGCCCTCGTCGAGATCTACAAGCGGGCCCGTCCGGGCGAGCCGCCGACCGTCGAGTCGGCCCGCGCCTACTTCCGCAACGCCTTCTTCGAGAGCCGTCGCTACGACCTCAGCCGGGTCGGCCGCTACAAGCTGAACCGCAAGCTCGGCACCGAGGTCAGCCGACTCGGCGGTCTCTTCGGGCTCAGCGACGAGCAGCTCGACCTGCCGGACGAGAACCAGAACGTGCTCAGCCGGTGCGAGGTGCTGGCGTCGGTCACCTACATGCTGCACCTCGTCAAGCAGGAGCCCGGCTACCGGCTCGACGACCAGGACCACTTCGCCAACCGGCGTATCCGCTCCGTCGGCGAGCTGATCCAGAACCAGGTGCGCATCGGCCTGTCGCGCATGGAGCGCGTCGTCCGGGAGCGGATGACCACCCAGGACGTCGAGGCCATCACGCCCCAGACGTTGATCAACATCCGGCCCGTCGTGGCGGCGATCAAGGAGTTCTTCGGGACGTCCCAGCTGTCGCAGTTCATGGACCAGGTCAACCCGCTGTCGGGACTCACGCACCGCCGGCGCCTCTCGGCCCTCGGGCCGGGCGGCCTGTCGCGCGAGCGCGCCGGCTTCGAGGTCCGTGACGTCCACTTCAGCCACTACGGCCGGATGTGCCCGATCGAGACGCCGGAGGGTCCCAACATCGGTCTCATCGGCGGCCTCTCCACGTTCGCCAGGGTCAACGAGTTCGGGTTCATCGAGAGCCCGTACCGCAAGATCACCAACGGCCGGGTGTCCGGCGAGATCGTGTACATGGCCGCCGACGAGGAGGAGAACTACGTCGTCGCCCAGGCCAACACGCCCATCAAGGCCGACGGCACGTTCGTCGACGAGCGGGTGCTCGTGCGCCGTTCGCCGCAGGCGGCCAGCCTCGACGACCTGCGCAAGATGCTGGAGGCCGAGAGCTTCTTCGGCGCCACCACCGACATCGGCTACGTGCCGCCGTCGGAGGTCGACTACATGGACGTCAGCCCGAAGCAGATCGTCTCGGTCGGCACGGCGCTGATCCCGTTCCTCGAGCACGACGACGCCAACCGCGCCCTGATGGGCGCCAACATGCAGAAGCAGGCCGTCCCGCTGGTGCGGGCCGAGGCGCCGTACATCGGCACCGGCATCGAGGACCGTGCGGCCCGCGACGCCGGCGACCTGCTGCAGGCGCTGGAGGACGGCGACGTCCTCGAGGTGTCCGGCGACGCCATCACGGTGCAGTACAAGAACCTCGGTCGCAAGGTGTACCGCCTGGCCAAGTTCCGCCGCTCCAACCAGGACACGTGCATCAACCAGCGGCCGCGGGTGGCCGAGGGTGAGAAGGTCTCCCAGGGCACGATCCTCGCCGACGGTCCCTCCACCGACCACGGTGAGCTGGCGCTGGGCAAGAACCTGCTCGTCGCGCTGATGCCGTGGGAGGGCTACAACTTCGAGGACGCCATCATCCTCTCCGAGCGCCTGGTGAAGGACGACGTGCTCACGTCGATCCACATCCACGAGCACGAGGTCGATGCCCGTGACACCAAGCTGGGCCCGGAGGAGATCTCCAGGGACATCCCGAACCTCTCCGACGACATCCTCGCCGACCTCGACGATCGCGGGATCATCCGCGTCGGCGCCGAGGTCGGCCCCGGCGACGTGCTGGTCGGCAAGGTCACGCCGAAGGGCGAGACCGAGCTGACCCCCGAGGAGCGCCTCCTGCGGGCCATCTTCGGTGAGAAGGCCCGTGAGGTCCGCGACACCTCGCTCAAGGTGCCCCACGGCGAGAACGGCAAGGTCATCGACGTCAAGGTGTTCAACCGTGACGACGGCGACGAGCTGCCGCCCGGCGTCAACCAGCTGGTCCGGGTCTATGTGGCCCAGAAGCGCAAGATCTCGGTCGGCGACAAGCTGGCCGGCCGCCACGGCAACAAGGGCGTCATCTCCAAGATCCTCCCGATCGAGGACATGCCGTTCATGGCCGACGGCACCTCCGTCGACATCATCCTCAACCCGCTCGGCGTGCCGAGCCGGATGAACGTCGGCCAGGTGCTGGAAGCCCACCTCGGCTACTGCGCCCGGTGGGGCTGGAGCGATCCCGACTCGGGCGACAGCGTCGGGGAGGCGCCGATCCGTGGCACCGAGGCCAAGACCCGACCCACCACCGCGCCGGCCACGTTCATCGCCACGCCGGTGTTCGACGGCGCCCACTGGGACGAGACCGAGGACGCCGGCGACCACCCGACGATCCAGGCGATCCTGGAGAACCTCAACCCGGAGTCGGTCGACGGCGACCGCCTCATCGGCATCGACGGCAAGACCGTCCTCTACAACGGCCGCACGGGCGACCCGTACGACAACCCGATCACCGTCGGCTACATGTACATCCTCAAGCTGGCCCACCTCGTCGACGACAAGATCCACGCCCGGTCGACCGGCCCGTACTCGATGATCACCCAGCAGCCGCTGGGCGGCAAGGCCCAGTTCGGCGGCCAGCGCTTCGGCGAGATGGAGGTGTGGGCCCTCGAGGCCTACGGCTCCGCCTACTGCCTGCAGGAGCTGCTGACCATCAAGTCCGACGACGTGCTCGGCCGGGTCAAGGTGTACGAGGCCATCGTCAAGGGCGACAACATCCCCGAGCCGGG
Organism: Acidimicrobiia bacterium; assembly: GCA_013811855.1. Classification (GTDB taxonomy): domain Bacteria; phylum Actinomycetota; class Acidimicrobiia; order Acidimicrobiales; family Ilumatobacteraceae; genus JALZMG01. Next base: position 9,830 of record JACCUL010000212.1, on the reverse strand, counting down.
GGTGCCCGAGAGCTTCAAGGTCCTCATGAAGGAGATGCAGGCCCTCTGCATCAACGTCGAGGTCCTGGCCGACGACGGGTCGGAGATCGAGATGCGCGAGCTCGACGAGGACGTCTTCCGCGCCGCCGAAGAGCTCGGCATCGACATCTCCCGTCCGGAGCGCGGCAGCGACGACGACGACGACACGCGCCCGGCGAGGCCAATGAGGGCGTATTAGATGGCCTCGCTCCTCGAAGACTCGTCGCTCGGCGTGTCTCGCTGGGCCTGGCGGCCCGGCGGCTCCGCCGCAACGCTCGACCTGACCATCCACGCTCACTGCGGACGGGGGCCGAAGCGGTCCCTGAAAACAGTCCCGATCCTCACATCAACCACGACGAAGACCCGACACGACGAGAAGCAGGAACCCAGATGCTCGATGTGAACATGTTCGACCAGCTCAAGATCGGGCTGGCCACCGCCGACCAGATCCGCATCTGGTCCCACGGCGAGGTGAAGAAGCCCGAGACCATCAACTACCGCACGCTGCGGCCAGAGAAGGACGGGCTCTTCTGCGAGAAGATCTTCGGACCCACCAGGGACTGGGAGTGCTACTGCGGCAAGTACAAGCGGGTCCGCTTCAAGGGCATCATCTGCGAGCGCTGCGGCGTCGAGGTGACCCGCTCCAAGGTCCGCCGCGACCGGATGGGCCACATCCAGCTCGAGGCGCCCGTCGTCCACATCTGGTACCTGCGCGGCACCCGGTCGTGGCTGGCCTACCTCCTCGCCGGCATCGAGCCCAAGGAGGAGCTCAAGGCCAAGCAGCTGGAGAAGGTCATCTACTTCGCCGCCAACCTGGTCACGTGGGTCGACAACGACAAGCGCCACGAGGACCTGACCAACTTGGAGAGCGAGTACCTCGAGGAGCGCGACGCCGTCCAGAAGGAGCTGGAGCTGGCGATCGACCGCCGCTACAAGGAGCTCGAGGGTGAGGCCGAGGCCATGGAGGCCGAGGGCACCGACACCAAGAAGCTGCGCCGCGACGCCGACAAGGACGTCGAGGCACTGCGCGATCGCTACGCGCTCGAGCTCGACCTCGTCGCCCGCACGTGGGACGAGTTCAAGGACCTCCACTCGCGCAAGATCATCGACGACGAGATGCTGTGGCGCGAGCTGCGTGACAAGTACGGCGACTACTTCGAGGGCGGCACCGGCGCCGACGCGATCAAGCAGTTGATCGACCGCATCGACTTCGACGAGGAGGAGGTCAAGCTCCGCGCCGCCATCGACCCTGGTGACTCCGGCCGCAAGCCGCTCAGCGCTCAGCGCAAGCAGAAGGCCATCAAGCGCCTGAAGATCGTCGCCAGCTTCAACCGCCGCGACGACCACGGCCGGCGCAGCAACGATCCCAAGGCGATGATCCTGGACGTCGTGCCGGTGATCCCGCCGGAGCTGCGCCCGATGGTCCAGCTCGACGGCGGCCGCTTCGCCACGTCGGACCTCAACGACCTGTACCGCCGCGTCATCAACCGCAACAACCGGCTCGGCCGGCTGCTCAGCCTCGGGGCGCCCGAGATCATCGTCAACAACGAGAAGCGCATGCTGCAGGAGGCCGTCGACGCGCTGTTCGACAACGGCCGCCGCGGCCGCCCCGTCACCGGCCCGGGCAACCGTCCGCTGAAGTCGCTGTCCGACATGCTCAAGGGCAAGCAGGGCCGCTTCCGCCAGAACCTGCTCGGCAAGCGCGTCGACTACTCGGGCCGCTCGGTCATCGTGGCCGGCCCGACGTTGCGCCTGCACCAGTGCGGCCTGCCCAAGCTGATGGCGCTCGAGCTGTTCAAGCCGTTCGTCATGAAGCGGCTCGTCGACCTCGAGCTGGCCCAGAACATCAAGACCGCGAAGCGCATGGTCGAGCGCCGCCGCCCCCAGGTGTGGGACGTCCTCGAGGACGTCATCAAGGAGCACCCGGTGCTGCTCAACCGGGCGCCGACTCTGCACCGCCTCGGCATCCAGGCGTTCGAGCCGGTGCTCGTCGAGGGCAAGGCCCTCCAGATCCACCCGCTCGTGTGCACCGCGTTCAACGCCGACTTCGACGGCGACCAGATGGCCATCCACGTGCCGCTGTCGGCCGAGGCCCAGGCCGAGGCCCGCGTGCTCATGCTGTCGGCCAACAACATCCTCTCGCCGGCCTCCGGCCGCCCGATCGTGACGCCGACCCAGGACCTCGTCATCGGCGGCTTCTACCTCACCGAGGAGATCGACGGCGCGGTCGGCGAAGGCCGCGTGTTCCGCCACCTGTGGGAGGCCCTGCGGGCGTACGACGAGGGCGGCGTCGTGCTGCACACCAAGATCACGATGCGTCCGCCCGGCGGCGAGCCGTTCGAGACGACCACGGGTCGAGCGCTGTTCGAGGAGGCCCTGCCCGACGACTACACGGCCCGGTTCGGCCACGTGTCAGGCGTCATCAAGAAGCGCGAGATGGGCCTCATCGTGGAGCGCCTCTCGGACCACTACTCGAAGGCCGACGTGGCGTCGTCACTCGACGCCATCAAGAACCTCTGCTACCGGTTCGCCTCCCAGTCCGGGCTGACCGTGTCGATCGACGACGTCAAGACGCCGGCCAGCAAGCGCAGCATCCTCGACGGCTACGAGGCCCAGGCCGACAAGGTCGAGACCCAGTTCCGCCGGGGCATCATCACCGACGGTGAGCGCCGCCAGCAGGAGGTGCGCATCTGGACCGACGCCACGGCCGAGGTCCAGGCGGCGATGGAGAAGGAGTTCAAGGCCCAGCGCTTCAACCCGATCGACATGATGGTCGGCTCGGGCGCCCGCGGGAACATGACCCAGATGCGCCAGATCGCCGGCATGCGCGGCCTCGTGGCCAACCCCCGCGGCGACATGATCCCCCGCCCGATCAAGAAGAACTTCCGTGAGGGCCTCGAGACGCTGGAGTACTTCATCGCCACTCCCGGGGCCCGCAAGGGCCTCGTGGACACGGCGCTGCGGACGGCCGACTCCGGCTACCTGACCCGTCGCCTCGTCGACGTCGCCCAGGAGCTGATCGTTCGTGAGGACGACTGCGGCACGACGCTCGGCGTGTGGGTCGAGAACGTCGAGGCCGACACGGCCAGCCGTCGCACCTACCTCGAGACCAAGCTGTTCGGCCGTGCCCTGCTCACCGACGTCACGTTGAGCGACGGCACGGTGCTGCCCCGCAACACCGTCGTCGGCGACATCGAGATGGCCCAGCTGCGCGACGATCCGTCGGTCGACCGCCTGCGGGTCCGCTCCGTGCTGACGTGCGACGCCGACCTCGGCGTCTGCGCCACGTGCTACGGGCGGTCGCTGGCCACCGGCAAGTCGATCGAGCTCGGCGAGGCCGTCGGCGTCATCGCCGCCCAGTCGATCGGCGAGCCCGGCACGCAGCTGACGATGCGGACCTTCCACACCGGTGGTGTGGCCGGCAAGGACATCGCCGGCGGTCTGCCGCGCGTCGTCGAGCTGTTCGAGGCCCGCACGCCGCGTGGCGCGGCCCGTCTGGCCAAGGCGGCCGGCGTGCTGCGCATCGGCGACGACGAGGGCAAGGGCATCCCGGTGACCGTGATGGGCGACGACGGCGACGAGCACGAGGTCGTGCTGCCGCTCGGGGCCCGCCCGATCCTCGTCGACGGCGACGAGGTGCAGGCCGGCGACCCGATCACCGACGGCCCGTTCGACCCGAAGGAGCTGATGGAGATCAAGGGCATCCGCGAGACCCAGCTCTACCTCGTCGAGGAGGTGCAGCGGGTGTACCGGGACCAGGGTGTCTCGATCCACGACAAGCACATCGAGCTGATCGTCCGCCAGATGACGCGTCGCATCGGCGTGCAGGAGCCGGGGGGCACCTCGTTCCTGCCCGGCGAGCGGGTCGACGCCAAGGTGTTCCGCGACACCAACCGCCGCATGGTGGAGGAGTCGCAGCGCCCGGCCGAGGGCCGCCCGGAGCTGATGGGCATCACCAAGGCCTCGTTGGCCACCGATTCGTGGCTGTCGGCGGCCAGCTTCCAGGAGACCACGCGGGTGCTCACCGAGGCCGCCATCGACGGCCGCGGCGACAACCTCATCGGGCTCAAGGAGAACATCATCATCGGCAAGCTGATCCCCGCCGGCACCGGGATGATGAGATACCGCGAGTTCGACATCGAGGCTCCCGACTACCGGCCGATGACGTACTACTCGAGCGATGCCGAGGAGGATCCGGCCGCCTGGCTGTCCAACCTCCACGGCAGCTACGACACGCCGACGACGGCGGCCACGTCCGTCGAGTGATCTCTTCCATCGAAGACGGCCGCTACAGCCAGCCTGTGGCCTTGAAGCGGCGGTAGAGCAGGTAGCAGACGAGGAACGTCGCCACCGTCACGGCGGCGAAGCCGATCCAGTGGGTGTTGCCGGGGATGCCGCCGACGTTCATCCCGAACAGGCCGGCGACGATCGTCGGGACGATCCCGATGGCGGCCCAGGCCGAGATCTTGCGGGTGTCCTCGTTCTGGCGGACCGACGCCTGGGTCAGGCTGGCGGCGAGCACGTTGTTGAGGAGCTGGTGCACGGTCCGGCCGCGTTCGACGATCTCGGAGAGCGCATCGTCGACGTCACGGAAGAGCGGCACGATCTCGGGATGGACCCACGGGATGCACTCGGGGGCCGTCAGCCGCTTGACGGCCGACGACATCGGCTCCAGCGCGACGAGGAAGTCGAGGACCTCGCGGATCAGGAAGTAGATGCGCCGCGTCGGCTGGTCGCGCTCCTCGTTGAAGACGGCTCGCTCGACCTCACGCACATCGTGCTCGAGCCCCTCGACGACCGGAACGTAGGACTGCACGACGTGCAGCAGCGCAGCCTGGAGCACGGCACCGGGCCCGTGGGCCAGCCGCTCGGGATAGTCCTCCAGCGCGTGGCGCACGCCGCGCAGCGGTGCCGCGTCGCCGTAGCGCACGGTCAGGACGTAGTCGCGCCCGGCGAACAGGAACAGCTCGCCGAACTCGACCTCCTCCCGCTCGTCGACGTACCGCGCCGTCGGCACGACGGTGACGAGGCACGACTCGTGGCGCTCGACCTTCGGCCGGTCGTGCTTCTGGCGGGCGTCCTCGACGGCGAGGTCGGGGAGCTCGAACGCCGATGCGGCCTCGCTGAGCTCGCCATCGGTCGGGCGGAAGAGGCCCAACCATCCGAAGCCGGTGCCGCCCCGTTCGGCGGCGAGCTTCTCGATGGAGTCGGTTTCAAGCGCCCGGCGCCCGTCGGCGTACCAGGCGGCGTCGATGATCACGGAACCATCGTGTCACCCGGTGGGCAACCTGGCGACCAGCATCGTCGCTTCGGGCGGACCATCGCGGCGGATCGGCTCGACGGCGTCGTGGCGCACGTCGAGCCCCAGCGCGTCGAGCGCCGGCCGGAACTCCTCGATGACGGCGCTGGCGACCACCCAGGCGATGACCGCGCCCGGTCGCAACGCGGCAACGATTCCTCCGAGGGCGCTCGGGCGCACGTGGCCCGTCGTGAACGTGCCGGCCGACACGCAGGCGTCGTAGGAGGCGTCCGGCACGGGCCGCGGTTCGTGCACGTCGGCGGCGACGAGCCGGCGGTAGGCGCCCGTCGCCGCGGCCCGATCGAGCATGGGCTGGGAGATGTCGATGCCGTCGATCGTCACGAACCCGTGCGTCCGCAGCCGGACGCCGGCGGCGCCGGTCCCGCACCCGACGTCGAGCACGGCGGCGTGGCGGTCGGGCACGTGCTCGGCGAGCAGGTCGGCGATGCGATCGGTCCCCGTGACGCCGAGCCGCTCGAAGACGTCCCGGTCGTACGAGGCGGCCCACGTCGCGTAGATCGCGATGGCTTCAGCCGGCGTCCGCAGCGCTCTCGCCGCGGCGACCCGGCCGTCGGGGTCGGCTCCGGAGCCGGAGCGCGTCACAGCACGTTGAACACGACGCCGAGGTCGGGGTACCGAAAGTGCTGGTAGCCGGACAGGCGCCTCCACGACCCGCGGGACGAGCCGCCGTTGCGAACCATGTCGGCGGCGATCACGGCGGCGACCTTCGGCGCCGTGAAGCTCGTCCCGTTCCAGGTCGCCCAACCGACGAACTCGTTGAACATCGTGGCCATGTCGTCGACCGGGTCGTTGACGCCGCTGAAGAACGTGCTGCGCACGTCGACCCCCGGCGCGCAGGCATCGACCCAGCCGCCGTAGTTGGAGAACCACGCCCGCCCTGGACTGTCGAGCGCCCCAACAGCGACAACGTCGGGAAGGGCCGCCGGCCAGCAGAGGCGGGGCGAGCCGGCGTTGCCGGCGGCCGCCACGACCAGTGTCTCGGGACCGACGAGCTCGGCGATCGTGTCGGCCAGCGGCGGCGGCTCGTCGTCGACAGTGTAGGCGCCGAGGCTCATCACGACGACGTCGAACTGCTCACCGCCGAGGCGGCCGATCGCCCGCCGCAGGCCGTCGCCGATCGACACGTCGTCACCGTCACCGAAGCTGGAGAGCACGCCGTCGACGTGGATCTCGGCCTCCGGGCACAGGCGGGCGACGATGCCGGCGATGAACGTGCCGTGGCCCGACTGCACGTCGAGGTGGCCGTTGGCGTTGCTGTCCTCCTCGTCCTCGTCGTCGATGACGTTCGGGTCGCCGTCGATGCGCCACTCCTCGTCCTCGCGCTGATGGATGATGCAGTGCTCGCGCAGCTCGTGGTGCGCGGCCCAGCGGACCCCGTCGGCGTCGACGACCGTCTTCAGGCCGGTGTCGAGGACGAGCACCTTCGGCGTGCTGCCGCCCTTGCGAGTCGAGGCGATCTCCGGGAACGGCGGCGCGTCGAGCGTCGGTCGGGCGCTGGAGCGCAGCTCGCCCGATCCCGCGTACAGCGGGCTGCCGGCGTACAGCGGGCTGCCGGCGTAGAGCGGGCTGCCGGCGTACAGCGGGTGCCCGGTGAACTCCGCCGCACCGAAGTACACGTAGTTGGGGGTGGCCCTGATGCCGACCTCGGCCAGCGTCTCGATGGCCGCAGCGATCTCGTCGACGGGTGCGATCGTGGCGTCGCGCCGGCTCGGGACGGTGAACTGCAACAGCCTGCCGATGATCCGGGTCCCGTCGTCCGCCTTGTCGTCCCGCGGTCGCTGGTAGAGGCGGGCCCGTTCCAACTCGCGCTTGACCGCTTCTACGCCGCCGTCGACGTCCGTCCAGCGCACGATGCACTGATTGCGTCGCATCAGCGCTCCGTCGCCCCGGCGGTCCCGAGCCGCCACGATGCCGCGCTGCTCGAACCGGGCCAGGAGGTCGACCTCCGACGTGGACTGCTCGGCGCTGTCGCTCACCACGGTGCTCTCCTTCTTCGTTGGGTCGAGCCGGCCCGTCGGCTATGAGGTGACAACTCATACGATCCGGCCGTGACCGTCAAGCCCAATCGGACGCTGCGCTCGGCGTTCGCGTTGGTACAGGACGATCCGCTGACGGCCGTCGACATCGCCACGGGGATCATCCTCGCGCCGTCCGCGACGACGGCCGAGCGGGCCGAGGCCCGGTGGGCGCGGGGGCTGGCCAGGCGGGAACGGGGTGATCTGCAGGCCGGCGCCGAGGACCTCTTCGAGGCCCGGCAGGAGGCCGTCGCGGCGGGAGACGAGGTGCTGGCGGCGCGCATCGACACCTCGTTGGCGCTCGTGGCGCTGTACACGGGATCGGCCGACGGCGCCCTGGAGATCCTGGCCGGCGCGGCGCCGCACCTCAGCGGGGCCGACCTCGCCCGCCTCGAGAACCAGCGCGGCCTCATCCGCCACCGCTCCGGTGACCTGGCCGCGGCGACCGCCGACTACCGCGCCGCCCTCCACCGGCTCCGACAGCACCCCGACGCGGCCGCCGAGGTGTTCGTCCTGACCAACCTCGGGCTGCTCCACGCCCAACAGGGCAACCTGCCCGGCGCCGAGCGGTCGCTGGCGGCCGCGGTGGCCCTCGCCGAGTCCGAGGGATTGCGCTACCTGGCGGCCGCCAACCGGCACAACCTCGGCTACGCCCGCGCCCAGGCTGGGCAGCTGAGCGCGGCGATGGACGACATGGCCGGCGCGCAGGAGCTGCTCGCCGGGCTCGACCGCCCAGAGGTGCTGGCCGTCGTGCAGAGCGACCTGGCCGAGCTGCTGTTGCAGAGCAACCTGCTCCACGAGGCGGTCACGACAGCGGACCGGGCGCTGGCGGGGGTCCGCCAGCAGGGCAACGAGACGGACATCGCCGATGCCGCGCTCCTGGCGGCGCGGTGTCGACTCGCCGCCGGTCGCATCGAGGGTGCCCGGGAGGCGGCGGCCGAGAGCGTCGCCTCGCTGCGGCGCCAGCACCGCCGCGCATGGGCGGCGCTGGCCGAGTTCGTGCTCGACGAGATCGATGCCGTGGGCAGGTCGGACGTGGCGCTGGCCGAGGACTTCGCCGACCTGGCCGGTCGCCTCGACCAGCACGGCTGGTCCGGCCAGGCGGTCGCGGCACGCGTGGATGGCGCCCGCGCCTTCCTCGCCTGCGGTGAACCGGAACGGGCGGCCCGCTTGCTCGACCGCCTGCGGGACATCGCGACGCGACCCGCCGGCGAGCGGGCCGCCATCCACTTGGCCCGGGGTCTCCTGGCCGAATCCCGGGGCGACCGGCGGGGCGCCCGCCGGGCCGTTCGCACCGGCCTGCGTGTCGTCGGCGAGAACCAGGCAACTCTCGGTGCGTTGGAGTTCCGCTCGTTCGCCGCCGGTCATGGAGCCCAGCTCGTCGACATCGGGGTTCGCCTCGCCGTGAGCGATCGCCGGCCGCGGGCGTTCCTCGATCACCTCGAGTCGACCCGCCAGACGCTGTGGGTGGCGCCGCGGCCCACGCCGCCCGACGACGACGTGCTGGCCGACCTCCTGTCGCAGCTGCGCATCGTGACGACCGACCTGCGCGCCGCCGTCGGGGTTGGCGCCGATGCCGATGCGTTGCGGCGACGGCAGCTGGCGCTCGAACGGAGCATCAGCACGCACACCAGGCGCAGCCGCGGCGAGGGCGGCGGCCGCACCGTCAGCATCGCCGAGGCGATCGCCACGCTCGGCGACCACGCGCTCGTCGAGTACGCCATCCTCGGCGGACGGATCCACGCCGTGAGCGTCGTCGGCGGACGGGCCCAGCTCCACGATCTCGGGCCCGAGGCCGGCGTGGCCGACGACATCGAGGCCTGCACCTTCGCGCTCCATCGGCTGAGCCGGAACCAGGCGTCGCAGGCATCGAGGGACGCCGCCCGCGCCTCGCTGGACGAGGTCGGCCGCCGACTCGTCGTCCGTCTCGTCCCGGTGCGCGTGGTTCGATCGTCGCGCCCACTCGTCGTCGTACCGGCAGGCCCATTGCACGGCTTGGCGTGGGGCGCACTGCCCGAGTTCCGGGGGCGCGCCGTCTCGGTCTCGCCCTCCCTCGTCGGCTGGACTGTCGCCCGTCGCCGTGGTGGGTCGTCGCCGACCAGGGTGCTGCTGGCCGCTGGGCCTGATCTGCCCGGAGCCCGGGCCGAGATCGACGCCGTCGCCGCCGGCCATCGCCGCCCGACGATCCTGACCGGCGTTGGGGCGACGGCCGATCGCACGCTCACGGAGCTGGCGCGCAGCGACCTGGCCCACCTCGCCTGCCACGGGGCGTTCCGTCAGGACAACCCGCTGTTCTCCACGCTGTCGATGACCGACGGTCCGCTGACGGTCCACGACCTCGACCGCTGCGCCCGGCTGCCGAGCTGCGTCGTGCTGTCGGCGTGCAGCGTCGGCACGTCGGCGGTGCTGCGCGGCGGCACGCTGCTCGGCCTGGCGAGCGCGCTGATGACGTTCGGCGCGTCGAGCGTCGTCGCCCC
>JACCUL010000202.1 GCA_013811855.1 Acidimicrobiia bacterium | reverse complement strand
ATGCATCGAAACGCTCGAGAAGCGCCAGTTGCTCAGCTTCAGCCCGGCGGCAGCTTACCCGGTCGGACCTGATCCTCAGGCCATCGCGTCGGCCGACTTCAACGGCGACGGCCGGCTGGATCTGGTCTCGGCGAACGCCGGCGGCAACAGCGTCAGCGTGCTGTTGGGCAGCGGCAACGGCGCGTTCTCGGCCGCGCTCGATTACGGCACCGGCGCCTACCCGCGATCGGTGGCGGCCGGCGACTTCAACGGCGACGGCAATCCCGACATAGTCACCGCCAACGCCGGCAGCGTGTACGCAGCCTACGGCGGCGACCTGAGCGTCCTGGCGGGCAATGGCGACGGCACGTTCCAGCCGGCCCAGAGCATCGCCTTGCCGAATCAGCACCCGGCGGGATTCACCGAGCCGCAAGGCGTGGTGCAGACGCCGCTGGCGGTCGCGGTCGGAGACATGAACGCCGACGGCACGCTCGACCTGGCCGTTTCGTCGCGGGCCTACGCGGCCGTGTTGGTCGGGAGCGGCTATTACGGGAACTACTACCAGTATTACGACTACGGCTACACGAACGTGCTCCTGGGGAACGGCAGCGGCGCCTTCGCCCACGCCAGCGCCACCGAGGACGGCGGGCTCCCCCTGTCGATCGCATTGGCAGACTTCAACGGCGACGCGAAGCTCGACGTCGTCAGCGGCTACAACCTCAGCGTGAAGCTGGGCAACGGCGACGGGACGCTTCAGGCGCCGATCAGCGCCAACGGCTCGCGGTTCAACTCCGACACCGTGCCGGTCGGCGACTTCGACGAGGACGGCAACCTCGATCTCCTGAGCAGCAGCGGCGGTGTGACCGTTCTGAAGGGCCGGGGCGACGGCACCTTCGAGACCGGCCCGACGATTGCCACCGGCGCTCGGGCGGCCGTCGTGGGCGACGTCGATGCCGACGGCAACCTCGACGTCGTGGTCACGAGCAGCGAGACCCAGTACGGTTATTGTGGTTACTACGGGTGCAGTGACCCCACAACCACGGAGTACGCGACGGTCCTGCTGGGCTACGGCGACGGGTCCTTTGCCGTACCCCTCACCTCGACCCTCGGGAGCCACCCCGGCTATGCGGGCGTGAGCGCCGCGGTGCTGGGCGACGTCGACGGGGACGCCGACCCTGACCTGGCGGCGACCGGCTCCTCCGGCACCGTGTCCGTCGCGCTGAATGACGGGGACTGGGTTGCCGTACCGCCCCCGCCGGTCATGAGCGTCAGCGACGCGACCGCCACCGAAGGCGCCGGCACGGTTACCGCCGTCTTCACCGTGAGCCTCGACAAGGCCAGCGCGGATACCGTCATGGTCCAGTACGGCACCGCCGGCGGCACCGCCGTCTCGGGCAACGACTTCGACGCGGCCACCGGCACGCTCACGTTCGCACCGGGCGAGACGAGCAAGACGATCTCGGTCGCCGTCAGGAACGACGCGATCGACGAATACGACGAGTCGTTCTACGTCAACCTGTCGGGAGCGACCAACGCGCAGCTCGTCGACTCGCAGGGCGTGGGCACGGTCGTAGACGACGACCCGCCGCCCGCGCTCTCCATCGCCAACGCGTCCCGGATCGAGGGGCATCGGGGGTCCGCGCCGCTCACGTTCACGGTGTCGCTCTCGGCCGCCAGCGAGAAGGACGTCTGGGTGAACTTCTCCACCGCCAACGGGAGCGCCACGACGGCGAACGGGGACTACGTCGGGACGTCCGGCAGCGTCTTCATCGCCGCCGGGCAGACGAGCGGCACCCTGTCGGTCATGGTCGTCGGCGACAAGCGGAAGGAATCGGACGAAACGTTCCTCGTCAACCTCAGCGGCGCCGTGAACGCGGTCTTCGCCGACGGGCAGGCGATCGGTACGATCCTGAACGACGACAGCGGCAAGGGCCCGAACAGGTGAGGTCCGACATGTCTCCGGCGTCCACCGTACCCGGGCGGAAACCGGCCGGCCCGCCCGCGCCGCGGCCCCCGGCGCCGCAGCCGGCGCCGGTGGCGTTCCATTACACCCAGACCGACTCGTTCGGCCCGCTGCTCAGGCAACTGGGCGTGTCGCTGCTGGTCACGACCTACCAGGCGAACAAGCTGCTGGTGCTGCGAGAGCAGGGCGGCGGGCTTTCGATCCTGGTGCGCACGTTCGACCGGCCGATGGGGCTGGCCGCCGACGCCCGGCGGATCGCGCTGGGGACGCGCGACC
>JACCUL010000128.1 GCA_013811855.1 Acidimicrobiia bacterium | reverse complement strand
CAACCCGGGGGTCTTGGTCAGTCCGGCATGACCCACAGGCAGAACGGATGGCCGTCGGGGTCGAACATCACCCGCACGTCGTCCTGCGGCTGGTGATCGGCCAAGCGGGCGCCGGCGTCGACGGCGTGAGCGACGCCCTCGGCGAGGTCGTCGACGAGGAAGTCGAGGTGCAGCATCATCCCGTGCCCACCGGATCGATCGGGCCATGTCGGCGGGACGTAGTCCGGCTCGGTCCCGAACGCCAACGTCAGGCCGGTGGCCGCCTCGCGCAGCATGACCCAGTCAGGCTCGTCGGCGTGCAACTCCCCGCCGAGCAGCCGCTGGTAGAACGCGCCGAGCGCCTGGGCGTTCGAGGCGTCGACGACGACCTCGGTCAGCTTGAACGTGGGCTGCGAGGTGTCACTCATGCGAAGAAGACCTCGGCCACGTCGCGGTACAGGGAGACGTCCACGGAGCGAGTCTGGCCGACGGTGAGCTCCAGCGGGGCCGGCACGATCTCGCTGCCCCGGGCCACGACCATCTGGCCCCAGCCCGACTGGTGCACGAGGTCGATGGCGGCCACGCCGAAGCGCGTCGACAGCACCCGGTCGAACGCCGTCGGTGTCCCGCCGCGCTGCACGTGACCGAGCATCACCACGCGCGTCTCGAAGCCCGTGCGCTCCCCGATCTCCCTGGCGATGACGTCGGCGACGCCGCCGAGGCGCACGTGGCCGAACTTGTCGTAGACCTTGTCGGTGAGCTCCAACGTGCCCGGCTTGGACTCGGCGCCCTCGGCCACGACGACGATCGAGGCGTACCGACCGCGGTCGTGGCGCCGGACGATGCGGTCGCACACCTCCTGGATGTCGAACGGGATCTCGGGGATCAGCACCACGCTGGCCCCGCCGGCGATCCCGGCATACGTGGCGATCCACCCGCTGTGGCGCCCCATCACCTCGACGACCATCACCCGGTCGTGGCTCTCGGCCGTCGTGTGCAGCCGATCGATGGCGTCGGTGGCGATCTGCACCGCGGTGTTGAACCCGAACGTGACGTCCGTGCCGACGATGTCGTTGTCGATCGTCTTCGGGACGCCGACGATCGGCAACCCGACCTCGGCGAACAGCCGGCTGGCGATCGACAGCGAGCCGTTGCCGCCGATGACCACGAGCGCGTCGAGGCCGAGGTCGGCGATCGTCTTGCCGACCTCCTCGACACCCGTCGGCGTGTCGAACGGACTCCCCCGACGGGTGCCGAGCATCGTCCCGCCCTTGGGCAGCGACCCGCGCATCGTCTCGACGTTGAGCGGCATCGTGCGCCGGTCGCGCACGCCGTCCCAGGCGTCGAGGAAGCCGATCAGCTCGTCGCCATAGACTCGCTCGCCCTTGCGGACGATCGCCCTGATCACGGCGTTCAGGCCCGGGCAATCGCCACCCCCGGTGAGCATGCCGACGCGCACGCGCCGAGAGTAGATGCCGAGCCGCCAGGCGAGGCGTCCACCATCGCGGCCGAGGCCGCCACGCGAGGCATCCATCGAGTGTTCGCCCGGCCGCCTGCTAACAATCGGTCCATGCGTTGGGATGCCAGCCGACCGGTGCCGTGGCGTCGGCTGGCCAAGGAGTGGCTGATCTACGCCGGAATCATGACGGGCGTCTTCCTGCTCGTGTTCCGGGACCAGGGCGTGCTCCCGCTGATCGGCGGGCTGCTGGCCTCCGGCCCCCTCTACCTGGCCTTCGGGTGGGTGCTGGCCAAGCTCGGCTACCAGCGCAAGACGTTGGCCGAACTGCGCACGCCCCGGGCCTCGTCGAATCGCGCCGCCGCCGCCGCCACCACGAGCGTCGACATGCCGGCGGCGCGAGCCCGTCCCGCGCCGACCCGGCGCACGTCCACCGGACCCCAACGCCCGAGCACGAAGAAGCGCCGATGAGCGAGCGAGTCTTCGAGCGAGCGAATCAGCGTTGCGGTGCTTCTTCGTCGCCGGCTTTGCGGCGACGCGCTCGCTGGTGCCTGGCGGTCGCCGATCCAGCGAACCCGTCTCACGACGCAAGAGT
>JACCUL010000125.1 GCA_013811855.1 Acidimicrobiia bacterium | reverse complement strand
CGATCTCCGCCGCGACCACCTCGGTCGGATCGATCCCGGTGTCGTAGACGATCACCGTCGATTCGCCGACGATGGCGCCGCCCACCAGCGCGCGGCAGGTGTAGATGCCGGCCCGCGGGTAGCCAACCACCACCGATCCGCCGGCGGCGGCGAGTAGGCGATTGCCGCCGATCCCGGCATCGATTTCGAACGGCGCCGATCCGGGAGCGCCGAAACGGACATGGTCGCCGCGCCGCAGGTGGAGCGTCGCCACCGATCCAACCTCGGTGACGCCCCAGGCGAGCGGGCGCGAGAAGCGCGCTTCGCCTCCGTTGCCATCGCGCACGGTGCAGGCGACGGTCGCCCCTTCCGACGTCGGCAATGGAACGTCGACCTCGAGACGGTTCGTCCCGACCCGGCGGACGGTGCCGCTGCCGTGGACGCGTCCGTCGACCAGGACCTGCACCGACACATCGAAGGAGGACGCTGGTCCGACGATGCCGAGCGATGCCGGCGAGGTGGCCGACGAGCCGGAACCGACTCCGGTCAGGGTAAACGAGTCCGGTGAAACAACGCTGTAGCTCGCGGTCCGCACCGGGCCGGCGCGGTAAGTGCCATCGCTGCCACGCAGGGCGCTGACCGCGCGGATCGTGGTCGACCCACTGATCGTCAGCGGACCCGTCGCCCGCACCGCGGCCCCAGGGCCACTGCCACCGCCCGGCACCGGGTAAGCGGGGTCGATGCCAATCGTGTACCAGACGTCCGCGTACGCCGGCACCGGCCGGATCGTCACGGATCGCGCTCCCAGGGAGACGCCGCCCGGCGGATCGAAGACCGGCGCCGCCACGTCGGCGGCGGCGATCGTCGCCGGGTCGACGATCGACACCTCGTGAGCCGCGGGCGAGCCGATCTCGCCGCCATCGGCGGCGACGAGATCGATGCGCAGGGATTCATCGTCCTCAGCGGCGTCGTCGGCCTCGACCGTGAACAGCACCTCGGCCTGCGCCGCCCCGGCGGTGATGACGCAGGTGGAGCCGGCATGGACGACATCGACGCCAGGGCCGACGGCGGTGGCGACGGTCGCCGTACCCGACAGGGCGTAGGTGACGGTGATCGGCGCGATGCCGACGGGATCGACGGCGATGCGGACGGCATGGACCCCGCTGCCCTCCGTCACCGACGACAGGGCCTCGACGAAGGCCACGCGCGGCACGTCATCGTCCGAAATGGCGATCACCGACGTCGCCGGTGAACCGATCCGCGCCGGCCCCCTCGGCTCGCCGAGCGCGATGATCACCGTGGCTGCCGCCTGGCAGACGGCGTCATCGTGCACGGCGGCGGAAATCGTCTTCGAGACCTCGCCGGGTTCGAAGGTGACGTCCTGGTCGGGCAGCACGAACCGCGCGTCGCCGGCACCGGCGATCGCGACCGGGACGACCACCGTCGATGGCACCGCCTGCGACAGGCGCACGATGATGGCGACCGGTGCGTCCGCTTCCCGGATCGCGATGGTCGGTGATGCGAACGCGACGGTCGGCAGATCGCCGACCACGGGACCCAACCACGGCGACGCCGCCACCGCCGACCGTGACGCGGGTTCGCCGACGCCGTCGTCGCTGACCGTCACCAGCGCCCGCAGGAACGCGCCGGCATCGGCACCGGTCACGACATACCGCTCCTGCGTCGCAGCGGCGAGATCGTTGGCACCGTGACCGTCAGCGCCGTCTGCACGCTGCCACCGGATGGCGTACGCGAGGGTGGACGCGCCGCCCCAGCCGGTGTCGGCCGCGTCGGACCAGACTCCCCGATCGCTCGACAGGGTGGCGCCGATCCTCGCCTCGCCGGTCGCCCGAGGAGCGGAGACCATGACCGGCGCGTCGTTGGCCGGCGCGATGGTGATGGTGAACACCTGCGGCCCGCTGGTGTCGAGGCCGCCATCGTCGGTGCCGCCATCATCCTGGAGCCGCACCGTCACCGCGGTCGTCCCGTACGCGTCGGGCGCCGGCGTGAACGACAGGGTTCCGTCCGGAGCGATGCGCGGAGGTTCGGCGAATAGCGCCGGCACGGAGGCGACGACCTGGAACTGCAGGCGCTGGCCGACGTCGCCCGCACCTCCCGGAACGATCTGCGTCGCCCATCCCGTCCTGACCACCGGCGCGGCATCCTCGCCGAGGTCGATATCGGAGGCCTTCACGAAGGACGGTGCCTGGTTCGGCGCCGGGAGCACGGTCAGCACGAACGCGATCGACGCCGACAGCGTCCCATCGGAGACCGACACGGTGATCGTGGCCGCTCCCGCCGGCCCTGACGGCGGGAGGATCGTCAGCGTGCGGACCGCGCCGGTGCCGGCGAGGACGAGGCCCGACGCAGGGAGGAGCGTCGCATCGCTCGCCTGCACGGTCACGACCAGCTCGCTGGCCGCGGATTGCGCGTCACCGATCTCGATCGTGATCGCGCCGGTCGAGGTCCCGGCGGTCACGCTGCGATCGGCGATGGCGCCAAGGGTCGGAGCGGTGTTGGCGGGCGAGACCGTCACCGTCGCGGTGCCCACGACCGCCCCGCTGGTCGCCGTCACCGTCGCGACGCCGGCGGCACCGGCGGTGAAGACGCCGTCGGCGGCGATCGAGCCTGCCTGATCGACCGACCACGCGATCGACGGAGCGGGGACCTCTTCGCCGAACTGATCGCCGACCGCGGCGGTGAACGGCTGGCTGGCACCGGTCGCCAGCACGATGGACGCCGGCGACACGAGGACGCTGGCCGGCGAGGGAACGACCACCGCATCGACGGTGGCACTCGCGGTGGCTCCATCGCCATCGGTGACGGTGCCGGTGATGGCGTAGGTCCCTCCTGCAGGAAAGGTCGCCGTCACGGAACGCGCTCCCGCCTGCAGCGGGGCGAACACCACGCCGCCGGGAACCGAGGTCCAGACGCAGGTGAGGCCTTCGTCGCCGGCGTCATCGTGGACGACGGCGGTCACCGTGGCCGACGCTCCCGTCACCGGCAACGGAGCGACCGTCGTCGCGGTGATGGCCGGGGCCGCATTCACGACCGTCGCGGTCGCCGTCGCGGTCATCTCGCCGATGCGTGCGGTGATCACCGC
>JACCUL010000108.1 GCA_013811855.1 Acidimicrobiia bacterium | reverse complement strand
GACGACGTGGTCGTCGCCTACGAGAAGTCCCTCGTCAAGGACGCGCCACGCGCCGAGGCCGATGGTCACCTCAGCCCCGAAGACGAAGCGGCGCTCTACGCCCACTACAGCCAGTCCCTGAGCGGCGACGTCGACGTCGCACCGTCCGACGCCGGGCGGTCTCAGCCCGGCGGCGACGCGGACACGACCACCGGCATCGATAGTGACGTGGCCATGACCCGCTCCGAGGAAGAGCTCGATGTCAACACGCGCACACAGGAGGCCGGACGCGTCCGGCTGCGCAAGTGGGTCGAGACCGAGGACGTCACGATCCGTGTGCCCGTGCGGCGCGAGAAGGCCCGTCTCGTCACGGAACCGATCACCGACGCCGACGACGACGCCATCGTCGGGGGGGACCTGACGTCCGACGAGCACGAGGTCGTGCTCCGCGAAGAGGTCGTCGACGTGGAGAAGCGAGTCGTCCCCAAAGAGCGGGTGCGCCTCGAGACCGAAGTCGAGACGGGCGAAGTCGTCGTCGACGACGAGGTGCGCAAGGAACGCGTCGAGATGGACCAGGACGTCGACACCCAGCGGGACTCGTCGTGAGGTCCAGGATGTCACCCGAAGGTGGGTTCTCCGGGTCGGGTTGGTTGTTGAACCTGGCGCCGGGTAGCGGCGCCCATCCAGCACGGGAGGAGAACGACTTTGGACACTGAGCACGAGCCCAACGCGATGGCCCAGCCGGGCCCCGGAACCGCGACCACGGGATCGGACGATGCCGCCGGTGAGGGCACGTTGCAGACGGCCAAGTCGGCGGCCAGCGACACCGCGTCGACGGCGGCCGAGGAGGCGAAGAAGGTCGCGTCGCAGGTCAGCGGCACGGCGCGCTCCGTCGTCGAGGAGGCCAAGGGTCAGGTCAGCGGCTTGGCCGAGCAGGCTCGGGCCGATCTGCGCGATCAGGCGTCCCAGCGCGCCGGCCAAGCGGCGTCCGGGATGCGCACCCTCTCGGACCAGTTGCAAGCCCTTGCCGACGGACGTCCGCAGGAAGCCGGGCCGTTGTCGTCCTACTTCGACGAGGCGCGCGCCAAGGTCGCCACCGTGGCGTCCCGCTTGGACGAGGGTGGCATCGAGGGCCTGATCGACGATGTGTCGGCGTTCGCTCGCCGCCGTCCGGCGCTCTTCTTGGTCGCCGCCGGCGGCGCCGGATTCTTGGCCGGGCGACTGCTCCGCTCCGGTGCGCAAGCGGCCAAGGAGGCCGACGACTCGACGGAGTTCGCCAGTCGCCCGTCGTACGAGTCGACGCCCGATCCGGGTTATGAGCTGGCCCCACCGACGCTCGCCGACGCCGGCGGGATGTTGCAGCCGTGAACACTGAGAGTGACGTCGACCTGGGAACCCAAGCCAAGCGACCCGACGCCTCGTTGGGCGAGCTGTTCTCGGCGATGACCAGCGAGCTCGGAACCTTGTTCCGGCAAGAGGTCGAGCTGGCCAAAACCGAAGTCAAAGCCGAAGCCAAGAAAGCGGGGCAGGCCGGCGCCATGTTCGCCGCCGCCGGTGTCGGCGCGCTGCTGGCGTTGACGTTCCTGTCCGCCGGGCTGGCCTGGCTCCTCGATCAGACCATGAACACGGCGTTGGCGTTCACTCTCGTCGGCGTGCTGTGGGTCGTCGTCGCCGCCGTGCTCGTCACCGTCGGCCGCAAGCGGCTGGCCCAGATCGAGACCTTGCCCGAGACCAAGCAGAGCATCAAGGAGGACGTGGAATGGGCCAAAGCGCAGAAGAGCTGAGGCATGACATCGCCGACACCAGGGCGGAGCTCGGCTCGACAATGGACGCCATCGGTGACCGGGTCAGCCCGGGGCGCATCATCGAGCGTCGCAAGAACCGGCTGACCGCCGGCATGCGATCGGTGAAGGAGCGCGTCATGGGAACGGCGTCGGACACGACCAGCTCCGTCGCCGAGTCGGCCCACTCGGCTGCCGACACGGTTCGGGCGGCACCCGAGGCGGCGCTCGAACAGACCCACGGCCACCCGATGGCCGCCGGAGCCGTGGCCTTCGGCGTCGGTTTCCTCGCCGCGGCGATCTGGCCGCCATCCCGCGCCGAGACCGACGCCGCCAGCCGGATGCTCGACAAGGCCGAACCGGTGAAACAGGCCGTCGTCGAGTCGGCCAAGGAGGTCGCCGGCGACCTCAAGGAGTCGGCGGCCGAAGCCGTGGAGCAGGTCAAGCAGACCGCGACCGAAGGCGCCCAGGAGGTCGGCGCAACGGCCAAGGATGCCGCCCGGACGAGCCAGGACGCCGCCCGCGATGCCGTCGCCCGCACCAAGAACGAGGCCAGCGACAGTTGACCGGCAACGGTTCGATCCACGACGAGACGGCGTGAGCCCGGCGCCACTCGCCGGTGGCGACATCCCCCGCCTCGAGGAAGTGGCCGTCGTCGGCCTCCGCGCAGCGCCTGGCGCGGGCCATCTCTTGCGACGACGTCACCGCCCCCGTGCGCGACCGCATCGACGCCTGGGTGCAGTCACCGGCACACCGCAGCACCGGCGCCGCCCAGCGCCTCGCCGAGTTCGTTCGCTGCCCCGTCTGCACGGGCTTCTGGCTGAGCCTGGCCACGTCGGCCGCGTGGCCGCGCCAGCGGAGATGGCGCCGCGGGCTGTCCGTCGCCGGCGTCCAAGTGCTCCTCACCATCGTCGAACGACTCGTCTCCGAACAAGGACGCGCCGCCATCCACCACGCCGACATCACCGCATCCCAGAGCGCCGAGCCGAATGGCGACCGCCCTGAACTGGCCGCCGATCGCCTGTCTTGACCCAGAACAACCACCGAGTGCCGAAGGAGCCACCATGCCCGATGTCATCAACCTGCTCGAGGCGGATCACCGTGAGGTCGAGGACCAGTTCGCGAGGGCCGAGTCGACCAGCGGCGCAGCCAAGCAGCAAGTCGTCACGAAGATCGCTTCCGAGCTGACGTTGCACGCCGAGATCGAGGAGCAGATCGTGTACCCCGCGATGCGCGCCGCCGGCCTCGACGACATCGTCGATGAAGCCGAGCAGGAACACAGCAAGGTGAAGGAGCTCGTCGCCCAGCTCGAAGCCATGGATGGCACCACCGACGACGTCGACAGTGTCCTCGCCGAGCTCAAGGCCGACGTCCAGCACCACGTCGAAGAAGAGGAGTCCGAAGGCTTCCCGAAGTTCCGCCAGGCCGTCGATCAGGCCGAGCTCGAAACGCTAGGCAGGCGCGTCGAGGAGGCCAAACAGGGTCGCGCATAGCCGCGGGGCAATGAAGGCGCGCCCGTCGCGCCGTAGCCCGAGCGACCACGAGACACGGGCGCTTCAGCCTCAGGCGACGACACGCCAAAACTCGATCTGGTCGCTCACACGCGCCTCAGACCGCTCGTACGCAAGGCGGCTCGCGTCGGGCAACGGCTCATTGAGTTGATCGGCCGGCGCATCTGACTGTGTAACGTTCTCCGGGCAGAACGTGGCGTTCGTCCTCGCCGCCGCCGGTCCGCTGCTGCGGCGGGCGCCGCCGTTCGCCCGGTGGGTGCTGTCGCTGGCGCTGATCGGGTGGTTCGTCGTGCTCACCCGGGCCGAACCATCGGTGCTGCGCGCCGGCGTGATGGCCGGTCTCGGTGCCACGGCGTTCGCGCTCGGCCGCCAGCGCGACCCGGTGCGCCTGCTCGCGGTGGCCGTCATCGGCCTCGTGCTGCTCGACCCGCTGCTCGTGTGGTCGGTCGGTTTCTGGCTGTCGGTCGGTGCGACGTTCGGGGTCACGGCCCTCGGTCCGCCTCTGGCCGTCCGGTTGCTGCCGGTGGCCATCACGGTCGGCGCCCAGCTCGGCGTGGCCGTCCCGAGCGTGCTCGTGTTCGGTCGGCTCTCGCTCGTCGGCACGGTCGCCAACCTGCTGGCTGTTCCGGTGGCAGGGTTGGTGATGCTCGTCGGGCTGCCGGCCTGCCTGGTCGCCGGCGCCCTCCCGTCGGTCGGCGGCGTCGTCATGATCCCCATCGGGTGGGGCGTGGGCTGGGTCGACGCCGTCGCCACCGTCGGTGCCGCCGTCGAACCCCGTCCACCGTGGTCGGGGCTCGGCTGGCTCGCCCTGGTCGTGGTCGTCGTTGCGGTCGCGCGCGGTGGTGGCGCACGGGCCGCGCCGGCGGGCACGCCAGAATGAGCCGGCCATGGCCGCGCACCTGCTGACCGGGGCCGACGAGTCGATCCTGCGCGCCGCGGTGAGCGAGCTGATCCACCAGCTCGTCGGCGACGGGGACCGATCGCTGATGGTCGACGAGTTCGACGGCGAGGAGTACCAGCTGCGGCCTGTCGTCGACGCCGCCCAGACGCCGCCGTTCCTCACGGCGACGCGCGTCGTGCTCGCTCGGGGGGTCGGACGGTTCACCACCGACGAACTGGTGCCGCTGCTCGGCTATCTCGCCGACCCGCTCCCGACGACGGAGCTGGTGCTGGTCGGCGGGGGAGGCCGCATCGCCAAGGCGCTGACGGACGCCGTGAAGATCGCCGGTGGCACCGTGCGGGACACGGCGCCACCGGTCCGAGCCCGGGATCGCCAGGGTTGGATCAGCGACGAGGCGGCGACGGCGGGGATCCGCATGGCCCCGGCGGCGATGGCGCTGATCGCCGAACGACTGGGCGAGGACATGGGCCGCGTGGACGGCATCCTCACCACGCTCGCCGCCACCTACGGCAACGGCCGGGCGCTCGGCGTCGGCGACGTCGAGCCGTTCCTCGGCGAGGCCGGCGGCGTGCCGCCGTGGGAGCTGACCGACGCCATCGATGCCGGTGACACCTCACGGGCGCTGATCCTGCTGACCCGGATGACCGGGCCCGGCGGGCGCCATCCGCTGCAGGTGATGGCCGTGCTGCACACCCACTACGGCCGGCTGGCCCGCCTCGACGGGACGGACGTGACGTCGGAGGTCCAGGCGGCCGAGATGCTCGGGACGAAGCCGGGCTTCCCGGTCAAGAAGGCGCTGCAGCAGTACCGGCGGCTCGGCGGGGGAGCGGTGCAGCGGGCGGTCGAGCTGCTGGCCGCCGCCGACATCGACCTGCGCGGCGGACGTGAGCTTCCCGACGAGATCGTGATGGAGGTGCTCGTCGCGAGGCTGTCCCGGTTACGTCGGTGACGAGTCGGTGGACACCTTCCGCATCAGGCGGCTCTTGCGACGGGCGGCCTGGTTCGGGTGGATGATGCCCTTGGCGGCGGCCATGTCGAGCCGCTTGACGGCCAGGCGCACGTCCTCGTCGTTGTGGTCGGAACCGATCGACGCCGTGGCCGTCTTGACGCGCGTCCTGAGCTCGCTCTTGACCGCCTTGTTGCGCGCCGCCCGCTTGGCGTTGGTCTTGTTGCGCTTCTTCTGGCTCTTGATGTTCGCCACGAATCGGACCCTCTCGATCGAAACAGCCGGGCAAGGCTACCGGCGAACCACTGAACCGAACCCGCAACGCCCCGTCGGTAGCATCCGGCGGCGGCATGGACCTCGATCGGATCCGCAACTTCTCGGTCATCGCCCACATCGATCACGGCAAGTCGACGCTCTCGGACCGCATCCTCGAGGTCACCGGCGCCGTCGACGCGAGGGAGATGCGCGACCAGTACCTCGACTCGATGGACCTCGAGCGCGAGCGGGGCATCACGATCAAGGCCCAGAACGTCCGTGTCGGGTGGCGGGGCCACGTGTTGCATCTCATCGACACGCCGGGCCACGTCGACTTCGGCTACGAGGTCAGCCGCTCGCTGGCCGCCTGCGAGGGCGTCGTGCTCGTCGTCGACGCGGCCCAAGGCATCGAGGCGCAGACCCTGGCCAACTGCTACCTGGCCATGGAGAACGACCTCGAGATCGTCGCCGTGCTGAACAAGATCGACCTGCCGGCCGCCGACCCCGACCGCTACGCGGCGGAGATCGAGAACGTGCTCGGCATCGCCGCGTCCGACATCCTGCGCCTGTCGGCCAAGACCGGCGAGGGCGTCCCCGAGCTGCTCGACGCCGTCATCGAGCGCATCCCGGCCCCGGTGGGAGACGCCGATGCACCGCTGCAGGCCCTGATCTTCGACAGCCAGTTCGACCAGTACCGCGGCGTGGTGTCGAGCGTGCGCGTCGTCAACGGCCGGCTGACGTCGGGGTCGCGCCTGCGGTTCATGCAGGCCGGCGCGCTCCACGACGTCATCGAGATCGGTGCCCGCCGACCCGTCCCGACGCCGGTCCCCGAGCTCGGCCCGGGCGAGGTCGGCTACCTCATCGCCGGTATCAAGGAGGTCGCCGAGGCCCGCTCGGGCGAGACGGTCACGACGGCGATCAGGGGGGCCGCCGCGCCGCTGCCGGGCTATCGCGATCCCAAGCCGATGGTGTTCTCCGGGTTGTTCCCCATCGACGGCGACGACTTCGAGGACCTGCGCGACTCGCTCGAGAAGCTGAAGCTCAACGACTCCTCGATCACGTCGACGCCGGAGAGCTCCGGTGCGCTGGGGTTCGGGTTCCGCTGCGGGTTCCTCGGCCTTCTGCACATGGAGATCGTCAAGGAGCGCCTGGAGCGCGAGTTCGGGCTCGACCTCATCGCCACCGCGCCGAGCGTCGAGTACCGCGTCGAGCGCACGGACGGGACGCTGGTCGTCGTCGACAACCCGGCCGAGCTGCCCGAACCGCAGAAGACGGCGTTCATCGAAGAGCCGTACATGCAGGTCGCCATCATCACCCCGACCGACTACACGGGCGCGCTGATGGAGCTGTGCCAGCATCGGCGGGGCGAGATGGACAAGCTCGAGTATCTCTCGCCGGAGCGCGTCGAGCTGCACTACCTGATGCCCCTGGCCGAGGTCGTCGTCGACTTCTTCGACCAGCTGAAGAGCCGCAGCCAGGGTTACGCCAGCCTCGACTACGAGCTCGTCGGCTACCGGCCGTCGAACCTCGTCAAGGTCGACCTTCTGCTCAACGGCGTCGTGGCCGATGCGTTCTCGACCATCGTGCACCGTGACAAGGCCTACGACTACGGGAAGCTGATGGCGGAGAAGCTGCAGAGGCTGATCCCGCGCCAGCTCTTCGACGTGCCGATCCAGGCCGCCATCGGGGGCAAGGTGATCGCCCGGGAGACGGTGCGGGCCAAGCGCAAGGACGTCCTCGCCAAGTGCTACGGCGGCGACATCACACGCAAGCGCAAGCTGCTCGAGAAGCAGAAGGAGGGCAAGAAGAAGATGAAGTCGATCGGACGCGTCGAGGTGCCCGGCGACGTGTTCATCTCGGCGCTCAAGCTCGACTCGTAGCCGCCGCCGGATGCCGGTCCGGCGTCGTTGGCGCTCGGTAGCCTGGAGTGCCAACCATGCTGGACGACCGCAAGACCGCGATCCTCAGCGCTGTCGTGCAGGAGTACATCACCACGGCGCTCCCGGTGGGCTCGACCCACATCGCCGACGCGCCCGGGGTGCACGTGTCACCGGCCACGGTGCGTAACGAGATGGCCGTGCTCGAGCAGGAGGGCTACCTCGTCCAACCTCACACGTCGGCCGGCCGCGTGCCGACGGACAAGGGCTACCGCTTCTTCGTCGACCACCTCGTCGTCCCCGGCGTGCTCGACCTGGCGACGCGGGTCCGCGTCGGCGAGTTCTTCGGCTCCGCCCACGGCCGGTTGGAGGAGATGCTGTACCGCACGTCGGACTTCCTCGCCCAGCTCACCAACTACGCGGCCGTCGTGGTCGGTCCCCCGGCCGAGGCGGCCGTGGTCCGCAGCGTGCAGCTCGTCGGGTTGTCGGCCACCGTCGCCACGGTGGTCGTCGTGCTCGGCAACGGATCGGTGGAGTCGGAGACGATCGAGCTGACCCCTGGCGTGTCGGCGGCCCACCTCGCGAACGCCGGCGCCCACCTCGCCGGGCACCTCGTCGGGTCGACGCTCGGCGCCGCCGGTGAGCTGATGCCGAGCGGTGACGCCGTCGTCGACGCACTGTGCCGGCAGGTGCTCGATTCCGTGCGCACGCGTTCCAGCGACGAGCACCTGTACATCGGCGGGACGTCGCAGATGGCCGCCTCGTTCGACGCCGTCGAGATCGTCCGGGACGTGCTGCGCACGCTCGAGCAGCAGTTCATCGTCGTGTCGTTGATCGGCGACATCGTCCAGCGCGGCATGTCCGTCGCCATCGGCGGCGAGCACGGTGTCGAGCTGCTGGCGTCCTGCTCGCTCGTCGTCGCGCCCGTCGTGGTCGACGGCGAGCGCCGCGGCACGGTCGGCGTGCTCGGTCCGACACGGATGAACTACCCGCAGGCGATGGCGACCGTGGAGGTCGTCAGCGATCAGCTCGGCCGCCGGCTCGAGGAGTCCTGACGTGGCCGACTCTCACAGCGTTCCCCGGCCACGCAGGCCGTTCGCGGCCGTTCACTCGCTGCTCGCTCACTCGCATCGGAGCACACCGTGAGCGACTACTACGAGCTGCTCGGCGTGACGCGCGTGGCCACCGGCGACGAGATCAAGCGGGCGTACCGGACGGCCGCCCGCAAGCTGCACCCCGACGCCAACAACGGCGACCCGGCGACGGCCGAACGCTTCAAGGAGGTCGCCCGGGCCTACGAGGTGCTGTCGGACCCCGACCAGCGGGCGCGCTACGACCGCTTCGGAGAGTCCGGCGTCGGCGGGGCCGGGGCCGGCGCGCCGTTCACGGGTGGATTGAACGACCTGTTCGACGCCTTCTTCGGCGGGCAGAACCCGTTCGGCGGCGGGGCTCGTCGGCCGACCGGCCCGCCCCGCGGGCAGGACATGGAGGTCGTCGTCGACATCACGTTCGAGCAGGCCGTGTTCGGCGCCGTGATCCCCGTGACCCTCCGGCTCCCGCAGCGCTGCGACGAGTGCAACGGCACGGGCGCCGGAGCCGGCACGCAACCGGTCACGTGCGCCGACTGCAACGGCCGCGGCCAGGTGCAACGGGTGCGTCAGAGCCTGCTCGGGCAGATGGTCTCCAGCGCCCCGTGCCCACGGTGCAACGGGCTCGGCCGCGTCGTCGTGACGCCGTGCCCGATGTGCCGGGGCGAAGGCCGCGTCACCGCCGAGCACACCTACCAGGCCGACGTGCCGGCTGGCGTCGACTCGGGCTCCACGTTGCGGCTGCCCGGCCGTGGCGCAGCTGGGCCGCGCGGCGGCGGGGCCGGCGATCTGTTCGTGCACCTGCGCGTCGCCGCCCACGAACGGTTCCGCCGGGAGGGCATCGACCTCGTCGTCGACGTGCCGATCTCGATCGCCCAGGCGGCGCTCGGCACGACCCTCGACCTGCCCACCCTCGACGGCGACGAGGAGCTCGTGATCGCCGCCGGCACTCAGCCCGGTCGTGAGTTCACGTTGCGCGGTCGTGGCGTCCCCCGCCTGCAGGGACGCGGGCGCGGCGACCTGCGCGCCAGGCTGGTGGTCGAGGTGCCGACCCGGCTCGGCGACGAGGAGGCAACCCTGCTGCGCCAGCTCGCCGAGCTCCGAGGCGAGTCGGTGCACCCGCCCGACAAGGGGCTGTTCTCGCGCATCAAGTCCGCGTTCAGCTGAACCCGATGGACGAGCGCCTCCGTCGGTCGGCGGCCCATGTGCTCGTCGCCGACCTCGGCGCGCCGGTGCTGGACGAGGCCGTCGATCACCACCTCCGGCGGGTGCTGCGCCTGCGTCCGGGCGACCCGGTGACGGTCACCGACGGCGCCGGTGGGTGGCGGCCATGCCGGCTGGTCGCCGACGGGTTGGCACCGGACGGCGAGCCCGAGCACGAGCTCCCACCGGACCCGCCTGTCATGGTGGCCGCCGCGCCGCCGAAGGGCGAGCGCGCCGAGTGGCTCGTCCAGAAGTGCGTCGAGGTCGGCGTGGACCACCTCGTGCTCGTGGTGGCCGAACGCTCGGTCGTGCGCTGGGACGGCGACCGGGCCGTCCGCCACCTCGACCGGCTGCGGCGGATCGCCGGCGAAGCCGCGGCCCAGTCGCGGCGGGTCTGGTGGCCCACCGTCGAGGGCCCGGTGCCGGCCGCTGACGTGCTCCCGGCGGGTGTCGTCGCCGAACCGGGTGGCCGGTCCATCGGGCCGGAGGACCACCTCGTGGCCGTCGGGCCGGAGGGTGGATGGACGGAGCACGAGGTGGCCATCTCCGGCGGCTCCGTGTCGCTGGGGCCGACCGTGCTGCGGGTGGAGACGGCAGCTGTCGTCGCCACGGCGCTGATGGTCGCCACCCGGGATCGGGCGACGGCGTGAGCGTCGCGACGGCGGAGCCGCGAGCACCGTTCGGGGTCTACGTCCACGTGCCGTTCTGCGCCGCCCGGTGCGACTACTGCGCGTTCGCCACGTGGACGGACAAGGCGCACCTCGTCGACGACTACCTGCGCGCCGTGAGCCTCGACATCGAGCGCACCATCGGCGAGCGGACAGCCGCGACGGTGTTCATCGGCGGAGGTACGCCGTCGCTGGTCCCGGCGGAGGCGCTGGCCGACGTGCTGGGGTCGATCCCGACGGTCGACGGCGCCGAGATCACGGTCGAGTGCAACCCGGACGACGTCGACGAGCGGCTGTTGACGGCCTACGTCGACGCCGGTGTCAACCGCATCTCGATCGGCGTGCAGTCGATGGTCCCGCACGTGCTCACTGCGCTCGGCCGGACGCACGATCCGGTCAACGTACGGACAGCTGTCGCGGCAGCACGTGCCGTCGGATTGGCGTCGTTCAACCTTGACGTGATCTACGGCGCGGTCGGGGAGCGGCTCGACGACTGGCAGCGCACGGTCGAGGCCGTGCTCGAGCTGGACCCGCCGCACGTCTCGGCGTACGGCCTGACCGTGGAGCCCGGCACGCCGCTGGCCGCCGACCCGGCCCGTCACCCCGACGACGACGTCCAGGCCGAC
>JACCUL010000090.1 GCA_013811855.1 Acidimicrobiia bacterium | reverse complement strand
ACCTCGGTCCGCGCCCCGTCCGGCTCGACGACGACGACCGGGTCGGCGCCGCATTTGACGACGAGCCGCCACGACGCCGGCACACCGTCGAGCCGCATCGCCTCCTCGGCGTTGGCCAGGACGACGTCGGGCGCCAGCTCGACGAGGAGTTCGGCGAAGCGCGCCGCACCGAACCCGTCGACCAGCGCCACCGACGACACGTCGACGCTGACCCGCCCACCGGCCGCCCGCACCACCGCGATCGCCTGATGGGCGGCGGCGCCGATCGGCTCGGCGCACAGCGAGTAGGCCGGAACGTGCAGCCACGTCACGCCGAGGAGCCACGCCGGATCGAGCCCGTCGAGCTCGACAGCGGCGCCGCGGTCGGACAGCATCGTGCGTTCACCGTCGGGTTCGACGAGCACGACGATGGCGCCCGTCCTCCCCCCTCGTTGCACCCGCACGTCGACTCCGCCGGCGACCAGCTCGTCGACCAGCCGCGAGCCAACGGGATCGTCGCCGACCCGCCCGATGAAGCACACCGCGGCCCCGGTCGACGCGGTGGCGGCGGCCACGTTCGCCGCGCTCCCGCCACGGGTCCGTGCGATGGTGGCGGTCGTGTCCGTGCCGCGAGCGGGCGGTCCGGCGAGCATCACGACCACGTCCTCGACCAGGTCGCCGATCACCCCGAGCACGACGGCCAACGTATGGGGATCACGCCGGGTAGACGGCGATGTCCGTCGCCTTGACCGACGCCCACGCCTCGTCGCCCGGTCGCAACGCCATGTCGGCCAACGCTCCCGGCGTGACCTCGGCGACCATCGGCAGGGCGCCGGCGAGAGTCACCCGGGCGCGGTCGTCGTGCAGGTCGATGTCGGCCACGGTCGCCGACCACACATTGCGGGCGCTGCCCTCGGGACGGTGACGGTGCAGCGACACCGCCTGGGGCCGGATGGCGGCGAACGCCGGTCCCTCCGCCACGGCGTCGGCGGTGACCACCTCGGCGCCCGAGTCCAGCAGCAACCGGTGATCGGCGAAGCGGCCGCGCACGAGGTTGAGCCCGACGAGCTGGGCGACGTAGTGCGATCGGGGATGGGCCGTGACGTCGGCCAGCCGCCCCGCCTGCGTCACCCGTCCCGCCTCCAGCACGACGATCCGGTCGGCCAACGCGTACGCGTCCACCGGGTCGTGGGTCACCATCAGCCGCATCCCGTCGAACGACTCGAGGTGCCGCCGCAGGTCCCGCCGCACGGTCGGTCGGGCCGCGGCGTCGAGGGCGGCCAGCGGCTCGTCGAGGACCAGCACGCGCGGATCGATGGCCAGTGCCCGCGCCAGCGCGACGCGCTGCGACTGGCCACCCGACAGCGCGCCCGGTCGTTCACCGGCGTACGAGCCGAGGCCGACCCGGTCGAGCCACCCACCGGCGATCTCCCGGGCTTCTCTGCGGTGGACGCCTCGGGCCCGCAGGCCGAAGGCGACGTTCTCCAGCGCGCTCATCGTGGCGAACAGCAGGTGGTCCTGGAACACGACGCCGACCGGCCGGCGCTCGGGTGGCACGAACGTGCCGTTCGACGGATCGTCGAGCACCGCGCCGTCGACGGCGATCCGCCCCTCGTCGACGGGCTGCAGCCCGGCCACGGCCCGCAGCAGCGTGGTCTTGCCAGCGCCGTTCGGTCCGAGCACGGCGACCATCTCGCCCGGCTCGACCCGCAGCGCGGCGGCGAGCTCGAGCCGGCCCAGCCGGAGCCGCAGGTCGATGTCGAGCGCCACGGCGCCCGTGTCTACCCGGCGCCGGCCGGCGCGCGGATGCCGCCGAGCCAGCGGTCGCGCAGACCGACGAGGACGACGAACGACACTGCGATGAGCAGCAGCGACAGGATCAACGCCTCGTCGGGCGACGACTGCAGCGCCAGGTACGTGGAGAGCGGGATCGTGCGGGTGCGGCCGGGAAAGTTGCCGGCGAACGTGATCGTGGCGCCGAACTCCCCGAGCGCCCTGGCCCACGCCAGCACGACGCCGGCGATCACGGCCGGCCGCGCTGCGGGCAACGTGACTCGGCGGAACGCGTACCACCGGGACGCGCCGAGCGTGCGCGCCGCGTCGTCGTAGCGCCGGTCCATCTGGCGCAGCGCGCCTTCCACCGTGAGCACGAGGAACGGCATGGCCACGAACGTCTGGGCGACGACGACCGCCGCCGTCGAGAACGGCAGGCGCACACCGAACCAGCGGTCGAGGTACTGGCCGAACAGCCCGCGCCGGCCGAGCGCGAAGAACAGGGCGACGCCGCCGACGACCGGCGGGAGGACCATCGACAGCGTGCACATCGCCCGCACGACGCTGCGCCCGCGGAAGTCGACGCGGGCGAGCAGCCACGCCAGCGGGACGCCGAACAGCAGCGACAGGCCGGTGGCCCACAGCGAGCAGACGACGGACAGCCGCAGCGCCTGGCGCACGGCCGGCTGGGACAGCACGCCCCACGCGTCACCCCACGGGGTCCGCCACAGTAGCCCGACGAACGGCAGCGTGAAGAAGGCGACGGCGACGACGGCGAGCCCGAGCGCCGGGGCCGGCAGCCGGTCGCGCCCCGCAGCGCGGGTCACGGCGAACCGAACCCGTACGTCGCCAGGATCTCCTGACCAGCGTCGCCGGCGACGAGCCCGATCCACGCCCCGGCCCCGTCACCGTTCGGGGCGTCGGCGACGGCGACGATCGGGTACTCGGCGGTGATGTTGACGTCGGCCGGGATCTCGACCCCGGCGGCGTCGTCGCCGGCCGCAGTGACGTCCGTGGCGTAGACGATGCCGGCGTCGGCTTCCCCCGCCGTCACCTTGGTCACGATGGCCTTGACGTCCTCCTCGAAGGAGTCGAACTCGGCGTCGACACCCGCGTTGCCGAGCACCTCCTCGGTGTACGCGCCGATCGGGACCGCCGGATCGCACGAGACCACGATCAGGTCAGGGTCGGCGAGATCGGCCAGCCCGGTGATCTCTTGCGGGTTGCCGGGCTCGAGGATGATCGCCAGCGAGTTGGTGGCGAAGACCGCAGGCTCGCCGTCGTTGCGCTCGGCCTCGACGAGTTGGTCCATGTTGCGCCGGTCTGCTGAGGCGAAGACGTCGGCCGGCGCCCCCTCGGTGATCTGGGTGACGAGCTCGGACGAGGCGGCGAAGTTGAACGTCACCTCGACGTCCGGGTTCTCCTCCATGAAGGCCTCACCGATCTCGGTGAAGGCGCCGGTCAGGGACGCCGCGGCGAACACGGTGAGCGCCCCCGAGCGGCCCGAGCGGGCGTCGCCGCCGCAGGCCGACAGGCCCGAGGCGGCGATCACAGCGACGATGACGGTGGCGAAATACCCCGTGCGAGCCATCGCCGCACACTAGTCAAGATCTGACTATTGAGACATCAGGAGCTGACGACAGGGCGAGCTACGATCGGCCCCCTGCCGTCCCGGGACCTCAACCTCGCCGAGCACGTGTGCCTCGCCGCCGTCGCCGACGGGGCGCGCCACGGCTGGGCGATCGGGACCATGCTCTCGCCGGACGCGGAGATCGGGCGCATCTGGACGCTCAGCCGCCCGCTCACCTACCGGGCCGTCGACGAGCTCGTCGAGCGTGGTCTGCTGACCCGCCGGGGCACCGAGGCCGGACGGGGTCGCGACCGGACGGTGCTGCAGATCACCGCGGCC
>JACCUL010000046.1 GCA_013811855.1 Acidimicrobiia bacterium | reverse complement strand
GGCCTGGCGGGCGTGCTCGGCGTCGAACGGCTCGCCGGTCAGGAACGCCGCCACCAGGTGGCCGCCATGCGCCCGGCGCAGGATCGGCACCGAGATCATCGCCGCGGCGACGCCGATGCGCACCTCCGTCAGCGCGAACACGACGTCGGGCTGCACGACGACGAGGTCGCAGGAGGCCATCAGCCCGATGCCGCCGGCGCGCGCCGCGCCCTTGACGGCGGCGATGGTCGGAACCGGGAGGTCCATCAGCCGCTCGAACACGGCGACGACCGGGCGCGAGTCTGGCGGACCCGCGGCCCGCTCCTTGAGGTCGGCACCGGCGCAGAACGCGGGCGGCACGTGGGTCAGCACCACGCTGCGCAGGTCGCCGGCAGCTGCTCCGGCCTCGGCCACGTCGAGCGCGGCAGCCAGGTCGGCGACGAGGCGCGTCGACAACGCGTTGCGGTTGACCGGCGAGTCGAGCGTGATCGTGGCGACGCCTCCGTCGACGTCCACGCGCACCGTCGTCGGCGCGTCGGCCGCCATCGTCAGCGCTTGACCCCGAGCACGCGGTTGAGGAACCGCCGCACGTCGGGCAACCAGAGGTCGACGGCGTTGCCGAAGATGCCGTGGCCGCCACCGCGCTCGCGGGCCACCGGCTCGTAGATCCGCACCTCGTGTGGTGTGCCGCCACGGGCCAGCTCGGCGCCGAGCTCGTAGGTCGGCGTGAGGCTGGTGTCGTCGGCGGCCTGGATGAGGAAGAGCGGCGTCGTGCTCGTGCGCACCGCGTCGCGCAAACGGTCGCGCAGCTCGGGCGCCGTCGCCCAATGCGTGGACCCGGCGGCCATCGTGACGCCGGCCGCGAACGGCGCCTGGCGGGCGGCAGCGAGAAGGACCAACTCGCCCCCCGTCGAGGAGCCGATCATGGCGATCTCGGTCGGCTCGACGGCGTCCTGTCGGCGCAGCCAATCGAGGGCCGCGACGGCGTCGTCGCACTCCGCCTCGAGGCGCGCGACGAGCGACTCGGCGGCCGTGGCGTCGAGCCCGCGCCGGGTCGGCACGAACACGGCGTAACCGAAGTCGACGAGCGCCATGACGGCGGTCCGGGCCGAGGGTCGCAGCCCGCTCCCACCGTGGTGGAACACGATGGCGGGGAACGGGGCGTGGTCCGGTGGCGGCGTGATGAAATACCCGGGGAGGTC
This sequence comes from Acidimicrobiia bacterium, assembly GCA_013811855.1. Classification (GTDB taxonomy): domain Bacteria; phylum Actinomycetota; class Acidimicrobiia; order Acidimicrobiales; family Ilumatobacteraceae; genus JALZMG01. Next base: position 3,203 of record JACCUL010000046.1, on the reverse strand, counting down.
GTGATCGGCGCTGCGGTACGACGTCCGCCACGGCGCGAACGCCGTTGCGGCGTCCTCGTCGTGGTCGCCGGCGTTCACCGGACCTGACCGTACCGTGCCGACGTTGGGGCGGGGATCAGCCGTCGGCGCGGTCGCGGGGCAGGGCCTCCTCGTGGTACACGGACCCCGAGTTCCACAGGATGAAGCCGGACGAACCCGTCCGCCAGGCCGCCTTGATCTGGGCCCGGACCTCCGGCCCGCCGTACGCCACGTCGGCGGTCGAGAAGTCCTGCAGCCACGGCACGACGGCGGCACCGCTGCCGGCGACGAGGCGGTGGAAGTCGGCGAGCGAGCGCTCGACGATGGCCCCCGGCTGGCGCACCGGGTCGTCGACGCCGTACTGCCCCGAGCCCCAGTGCGACGGGTACACCATCGGCGAGACGTAGTCGACGAACGGGGCCAGCAGGCCGATGTCCTGGCCGATGTCCTCGGGTTTCGTGGCGGCGACGCCGAACACGGAGATGCCGAGCTCGGCCTCGGTGTCGTCGAGCGCCCGTGACGTGCTCTCGACGAAGCGGGCCACGGCGACCTCGGGCGGGACGTCGAGCCCGGTGAAGGTCATCTCGCTCAGGTCGCCCTCGGGCCGCCGGACGTAGTCGTAGAGGATCTCGTCGAACCCGTAGCCGACGGCCTCGACGGCGAGGTCGATCTGGTATTGGCGGACCTCGTCGTTGGCCACGCTGGTGAACGCCGCCGTGCCGTAGTCGTTGGCCAGCGGGCTCGACCCGCTACCGCTCAGCACGACGAGCTCCGGACGTCCGTTGTCCCACGCCCACTTGGCGAGCACGGGATCGAGGAAGCAGACGATGCGCCCGACGACGCGAACCCCGAGGCCGTGCAGCTCGTCGATGGCCTGCTCGGGGTCGTAGAACGCGCCGTTGGTGGCGCCGATCTCGTCGGCCATGGCGACGTCGCTGTCGTAGCCGACCTGCCCGCTCTCGTCCTTGATGTCGAGCTGCACGACGTTGATGCGCCCGGCGCGCGCCATCTCCAGCACGTCCTCGCGCAGGGCGGGGTCGGCCCAGCCCTCGGCGCTGATGTGCACGCCGACGGTGTGGGGATGCTCGGGAGCGTCCGGCTCGTCCATCACGGCGACGGTGACGCGGTCCGGGTTGCCCTTGACGTCGAGGGCTTCCAGCTCGATGGCCGTCGTGGCCTGGGGGACGAACACGCGGAACTGCCCGCCGGGCTCGAGCTCGACGGGCGAGCCGTTGGCGCTGAGCGAGACGGCGTTGTCCGCCAGCCCGCGCAGCACGGTCACCCGTCCGGGCACCGACGAGATGATCTGACGGGGGACCGACAGGACGGGGCCGGCCGTGTTGACGGTGAACGTCCGCCGGACCTCGGTGCCACCGAGGACGTACCTGCCGTCGACGGTGACGACGAGCTCGTTGGGCCCCTCGGCCAGGTTGTCGGGGCGGGCCACGAGCTCGCCGGCGGCGTTCGTGGTCGTGGCCACCTCCTCGCCGTTCAGCTCGACGCGGACGTCGCCGGCGGCCGGCCCCGATGGCGCGACGCGGATCGTGAACCCCTCGACGTCGAATCGGCGCAGCACCTGCCCCTCGTCGACGCCGGTGACGGTGACGTCGACCCACTCGATCGTCTTGGCCACGACGACGCCGCCGATGCCGAGCGCGGCGACGGCACCGACGAGCACGATGGTGCCGCGGCGGCCCGGCCGGCGCCGGTGCGTGCGCCGGGCGGGCGCGTAGTAGGAACGCTCCCGGCGGCTGGCGTCCCCGTAGAGGTTGCGCATCTGCCGGATCATCTCCGTCTGGCGACCGGTCGTCTGCACTCGCGCCACGGGCGGGAGCCTAGAGGCCGAGCCGTCAGGCGAGGCCTCCGGCGTTACCGCGTGATCTCGCTGAGGAATGCGGTCACCTCGGCGCGGTCCTTGGTCCGGCGCATCGGCGGCAGCGCCCGCACCACGTCCCAGCGGTAGCGGGCGGTGGCCAGGCGCCGATCGAGCACGGCCACGACCCCCCGGTCGTCGGCCGTGCGGATCAGCCGGCCGGCCGCCTGGGCCAGCATCATCGACGCCCGGGGCAGGTCGATCTGGGAGAACGCCGACGGGCCGAGCAGCTCCCGGCGGGCCGACAGCAACGGGTCGTCGGGCCGCGGGAACGGCAGCCGATCGATGATGACGAGGCTGAGCGTGCGGCCGGGCACGTCGACGCCCTGGAAGAAGCCGGCGGTGGCGAAGACGCACGTGGCCTCGTCGCCGGCGAATCGGGCCGTCAACGCCGGCTTGGGCAGGTCGCGCTGGGTGAGGATCGGGACGTCGACCCGCGGGCGCACCGCGGCGGCGGCCAGGTCCATCGCCTTCCAACTCGTGAACAGCGCCAACGTGCGCCCACCGGCTGCGTGGACGAGCGCCGTGATCTCGTCGTGGACCCCGTCGCGATACCGGGCGTCCCGGGGATCGGGCAGGTGGGCGGCGCAGTACAGGAGGCCGTGGTGCTCGAAGTCGAACGGGCTGCCGACGTCGGCCACGTCGACCTGGTCGGCGGCGAGGCCGACGCGCGCCGGCAGTGAGGCCGGGATCGTGGCGCTCGTCAGCACCGCCGTGCACCGTGTCCAGACGCCCTCCCGCAGTGCCGGGGCGACGTCGAGCGGGGCGATCTCGAGGCGCGGGTGCTCGGGCGAGCCGGAGACGAAGTCGACGTAGCCGGGGTGGTCGGCGAGCGCCAGGTCGAGGTGCTCCATGGTTCGGCCGGTCATGATCTGGGCCCGGAGCTTGCGCTGGCGGGCGTCCTCCAGCGGGCTCTCGATCGCCCCGAGCGCGGACTGCACCCGCTCCAGACGGCCCCGTGCGGTGAGCAGGGCGTCCTGCAGGTCGTCGGGGTACGGCGTCGGGAGTCGCTTGCCGACGTGCCCGCACAGCGGCTGGCGCACGACGTCGGCCAGCTCGATCACGCCGGTGATCTGGGCGGGATCGTCGAGGATGCGCCGGACCGTGCCGGCCAGCGTGACGAACCGCCCCGGCGCGATCTGCGCCCCGACGGTGTCGCTCATCACATCCTCCAGGACGTGGGCCTCGTCGAACACGACGACGTCGTGGGCCGGCAGGATCACGTTGCCACTGCCGACGTGCAGTCCGTACAGGTGGGTGTTGACGACGATCACGTCGGCGGCGGCCGCTCTGCGCCGGGCCTGCTCGGCGA
>JACCUL010000011.1 GCA_013811855.1 Acidimicrobiia bacterium | reverse complement strand
GTGAGGTCGCCGCTCGGTGACGGCGCGCCGAGCGCCTCGAGGATGGCTCCCGCCCGCGCCGCCAGCTGCGCGTTCGACGGCAGGCTCATGGGCGCGCTCCGCTCGCGATGTCCGCCAGCGCGTCGGTGATGATCGCCAGCGCGATGTCGGCCTGGGCGACGGTCATCACGAGCGGCGGGGCCAGGCGGATGCTCCGCTCGCCGCACGTCAGCACGAGCAGGCCGCGCTCGAAGCAGGCCCGTTCCATGGCGCCGGCGGCGTCGTGGTCGGGCAGGTCGAGGCCGATCATCAACCCGCGCCCGCGCACTTGGCCGAGCACCGGCTGGTCGGCCCGCTGCGCTTCGAGCCCGGCCCGCAGGTGGTCGCCGACCGTGATGGCGTTGGCCGCCAGCTCGGACTCGACGAGGTCGATCGTCGCCAGCGCGGCGGCGCAGGCGACGGGGTTACCGCCGAACGTCGAGCCGTGGCCGCCCGGCTCCCAATCCATGACCGAGCGGCGGGCCAGGATGCCGGCCAGCGGCAGGCCGCTGGCCAGGCCCTTGCCGATGCACATGATGTCGGGCTCGACCCCGTCGTGCTGGCAGGCCCACATCGTGCCGGTGCGGCCGATGCCGGACTGCACCTCGTCGATCACGAGCAGGATGCCGTGCTCGTCGCACAGCGCCCGGAGGTCGGCCAGCCAGCCGGCGGGCGGGACGATGTACCCGCCCTCGCCCTGGATCGGTTCGACGAAGATGGCCGCCACGTCGGACGGGTGGGTCAGCTGGGCGAAGAGCACCTGCTCGATGTAGGCGGCGCCGGTCAGCGCCCTGTCGTCGTGCGGGTCGAAGTACGGGGCGTGGAAGCTGCCGGGCACGGTGATGCCGAAGCCGGCCCGCTGGCGGACCTTGCTGGCCGTCAGCGAGAGGCTGCCCAGCGAGCGGCCGTGGAAGGCGCCGAGGAAGGCGATGACGTTGGGCCGGCCGGTGTGGTGACGGGCCAGCTTGAGCGCCGCCTCGACGGCCTCGGTGCCGGAGTTGGAGAGGAACACCGCGGCGTCGGGCATCGGGGCCAGAGCGGCGAGTCGCTCGCACAGGTCGGCGTAGGCCGGCAGGTAGAAGTCGCTCGAGCAGTAATGGAGGACGTCGTCGACCTGGGCGTGGATGGCGGCGGTGACGGCGGGGTGGGCGTGGCCGGTGGCGCACACGGCGATGCCGGCGTTGGCGTCGAGGAAGCGGTTGCCGTCGACGTCCTCGATGACGCACCCGGTGGCCCGCCGGACGACGAGGGGGTAGACGCGGGTCAGCGACGGGCTGGTCACGGCCTGGTCCCGGGCGATGATCTGGCGGGCGATCGGCCCCGGAAGCTCGGTCCGCAGGTCGGGGACGGCGACGTCGGGCGCCAGCGGGGCGCGATCGGCCGATCGGTCGTCGGGCGTACTGGCGAGCTGCTGATCGGGTGTGGTCACGGCTGTCATGGTTGCCCCCGTTCCGGATGAGGCCTCCACTGTAATGTTTGTTCCGTGGCTCAGCGTGCGGCGGACGACCCGCCCGACCAAGTCGAGCTCGACGAGCTGGAGTCGGCGCTGCTCGCTGGGGTGCGCGACCTGCCGGCCCGCGCCACCCTCGAACCCGATCCCGATCGACCGCTGGCGCCCGGTTCGTCGCTGACCGGCGCCCGGCTCGGCGAGCTGTTCGACGCCCAGCTGCGCAGCCGGCACCTCGATCACGCCGCTCGCTGGCTGCGCGGTCAGGGGCTCGGCTTCTACACCATCGGCTCGGCCGGTCATGAGGCCAACGCGCTGGTCGCGGCGGCGCTGCGCCCGACCGATCCGGCGCTGCTGCACTACCGCTCGGGCGGCTTCTACCTCGGCCGGGCTACGCAGGTGCCGGGCCACGACGGGGTGCGCGATGTGCTGCTGGGCCTGCTGGCGTCGGCCGACGAGCCCATCGCCGGTGGCCGCCACAAGGTGTTCGGCCACGCCGAGCTGGCGATCATCCCGCAGACGTCGACCATCGCCTCCCACCTGCCGCGGGCGATGGGCGTGGCGTTCGCCATCAGCCGGGCGGCGCGGCTGGGCCTGACGACCCGCTGGCCGCACGACGCCATCGCGGTGTGCAGCTTCGGCGACGCCTCGCTGAACCACTCGACGGCGCAGGGCGCGCTGAACGCCTCGGCGTACACGGCGCACCAGGGCATGCGCCTGCCCGTCCTCTTCGTCTGTGAGGACAACGGGTGGGGCATCAGCGTCCCGAGCCCGATGGGGTGGGTCGAGGCGTCGCTGTCGACCCGACCTGGCTTGCGCTATGAGCGGGTCGACGGCACCGATCCCGTCGGGGCGTTCGACGCCGCCGAGGAGCTGGCCGAGCACGTCCGCGACCACGGCCGGCCGGCGGTCTTGCACTTGCGCACGGTGCGCTTCGGCGGTCACGCCGGCACCGACGTCGAGGCGGCGTACCGCCCGGCGGCCGGCATCCGTCGCGACCGGGCCGCCGACCCGCTGCTGGCGACGGCCGCCGTGCTCGTCGAGGCCGGGTTGACGACGCCGGCTGCGCTCGCCGACCGGTACCTGGAGACGAGAGCGGAGGTCCGGGCTCTGGCCACCGAGCTGATGGGGGGCCGCACGTTGGCGACGGCGGCCGAGGTGATGGCGCCGCTGTCCCCGCGGACTCCCGACCGGGTCGCAGCGCGGGTTGCCGACACCGTGGCCGCGGGCGACGAGCGGGCGGCCTTCTTCGGTCGCCGGCCCGAGGACGAGGGCCGGTTGACGCTGGCCGAGTCGATCAACCGGGCGCTCGGCGACGCGCTCGCCGCCGATCAGCGGGTGCTCGTGTTCGGCGAGGACGTCGGCGTCAAGGGCGGCGTCTACGGCGTCACCCGCGGCCTGCAGCGCAAGGCCGGTGCGGCCCGCGTCTTCGACACGCTGCTCGACGAGCAGTCGATCCTCGGCCTGGCGCTCGGGGCCGGCGTGTCTGGCCTCTTGCCCGTGCCCGAGATCCAATACCTGGCCTATCTGCACAACGCCGAGGACCAGCTGCGCGGCGAGGCGGCCAGTCTGGCGTTCTTCTCCAACGGCCAGTTCACCAACCCGCTCGTCGTGCGCGTGGCCGGGTACGGCTACCAGAAGGGGTTCGGCGGGCACTTCCACAACGACAACGGCGTGGCCGTGCTGCGCGACATCCCCGGCCTGGTGATCGCATCGCCGGCGCGAGCAGCCGATGCCCCAGCGATGCTGCGCACCTGTCTCGCTGCCGCGGCGATCGACGGCACGGTCAGCGTGTTCCTCGAGCCGATCGCGCTGTACCACACGCGCGACCTCCACGAGCCGGGTGACGACGCGTGGACGGCCCCGTACGACGCGCCGTCGACGTGGGCGTCGACGCACGTGCCGATCGGTTCGTCGGCCATTGCCCGCCACGGGCACGACGTGCTCGTTGTGACATGGGGGAACGGGCTGTTCATGTCGCTGCGCGTCGCCGAGCGGCTCGCCGCCGAAGGCATCGACTGCCACGTGGTCGACGTTCGCTGGCTGGCGCCGCTGCCGCTGGCCGAGCTGGCCGAGCAGGCCCGGTCCCGCCGCGGCGTCGTCGTGGTCGACGAGACGCGGCACTCCGGCGGCGTCGGCGAGGCCATCGTGGCCGGCCTCGTCGAGCACGGCGTCGACGTGCCGATCCGGCGCGTCGCCGCCCACGACTCGTACGTCCCC
>JACCUL010000561.1 GCA_013811855.1 Acidimicrobiia bacterium | reverse complement strand
GGCACATCCGGCCCGACGCCGGGCACGAGCGGCACGACGCCGGGGACGAGCGGCACGACACCGGGCACGGTCCCCACCGGGACGCCCGGCGGCACGTTGCGCGTTGGTTTGGTCGGCTCCACCAACGACATCCTCGACGGCCAGTTCATCGTGGCCAAGGCCGACCAGGCCCGCCTGCTCACCGGCTGGGAGGCCCTCGTCGTGTACGACGAGTCGTTCAACATCTCCTACGAGCACGGCCTCGCCGAAGAGATCGAGACCAAGGCCGCCGACAACTACGTCATCCGGTTGAAGGAGGGCATCGAGTTCCACAACGGCAAGACCGTCACCGCCGAGGACCTCATCTACTCGTTCAACCGTCGGCTCGACCCCGACCTCGGGCTGGCCCCTGCGCTCGTCGAGCTGCTGGACGCCAACGGCCTGACGAAGGTCGACGACCGCACGGTCGAGCTCAAGCTCCTCAAGCCGGCGGTCACGTTCATCACCGGCCTGGCCGAGTACATCGCCACCGTCGTCCCCGTGGACTACGCCCGCTTCGACGGCGACGTCGCCAACCAGATCGGCACCGGCCCGTTCATGGTCCAGAGCTTCACGCCGGGCGCCGAGAGCGTGCACGTCAAGAACCCGAACTACTGGGGCAGCGGCCTGCCGTACCTCGACGAGGTGCAGATCATCGACTTCGCCGACGCCCAGGCGCTCGTCAACGCGCTCACGTCCGGCGAGGTCGACGCCGCCGTCGACATCCCGTTCGCCCAGGTGGCCACCGTCGAGGGTGATTCCAACCTGAAGATCCTCGAGTCGGCTGCCGGCAGCTGGCTCGTGATCACGATGGCCATCGACCAGGCGCCGTTCGACGACGTGCGCGTCCGCCAGGCCATGCGGTTGATCCCCGACCGCGAGGAGATGGTCGCTCGTGTCCTGTCGGGGCACGGGCGCGTGGCCAACGACATGTACGGCGTCTTCGACGCCTGCTACCCGACCGACATCCCCCAGCGCGTCCAGGATATCGAGGGCGCCATGGCCCTGCTGGCCGAAGCCGGCCAGGAGGGCCTGACCATCGACCTGTTCGCGCCGGACGACACGGCCGGGCTGCCCGAGCTGATCGCCGTGTTCGCCGACCAGGCCAAAGCGGCCGGGGTCACGGTCAACGCCCAGGTCCTCGACGGCGGCACGTACTGGGGCGACGAATACACGAAGCGGACGTTTGCCACGAGCTTCTGGGGCACGCGGCCGTACCTCAACCAGGTCGCCGCCGGCAGCCTGAAGGCGTCCACGTACCCCGAGACGCACTGGCCTCCGGCGGACAGCAACTTCGTCGAGCTCTACGACCAGGCGCTGGCCGAACCCGACGACGCCGCCCGCTGCGAGATCATCCACGACATGCAAATGGAGGAGTACGAGAACGGGGGGAACCTGATCCCGTTCTTCAACAACCTCATCGACGCCACCGCGGCAAACGTGCAGGGGTTCGTCGCCCGGCCGAACGTGCTGAACCTCGACCACTACGGGCGCGGTTTCAAGAACATCTGGTTCGGCAGCTGAGCCGGAGCACCACGGTCAGCGTCGGAGTCGGCCCGGCATGGGCATCCTGAAGTTCATCCTGCGGCGCCTCGCGCTCGGGATCCTCACGCTGCTCGTGGTCTCCATCGTCGTCTTCGCGCTGACCCAGGCGCTCGGCGACCCGGTCAGGGCGATCCTCGGTCGCGAGGCCCAGCCCGACTCGATCGCCGCCAAGCGGATCGAGCTCGGCCTCGACCGCCCCCTGGTCGTGCAGTACTGGGACTGGCTCACCGGGCTGGTAACGGGCGACCCTGGCCGATCGTTCACCAACGGCATCCCCGTCCTCGAGGTCCTCGGCGACCGGGTGTGGAACTCGCTGTTCCTCATGGCCATCTCCTCACTGGTGTCGATCCCGGTCTCGATCGCCGTCGGGGCCATGGCCGCGGCCCGCCGGGACCGGGCCTTCGACTCGGCCAGCTCGGCCTCCAGCCTGGTGCTGGCATCGATGCCCGAGTTCGTCATCGGCCTGCTGCTGCTCGTGCTGCTGTCGACGAACGTGTGGGAGATCTTCCCCGGCGTCGTGCGCATCCGACCCGGCGAGAACCCGTGGGTCAGCCCGAAGGCGCTCGTGCTCCCGGTGCTGACCCTGACGCTCGGCGTGGTGCCGTACGTGTCGCGGGTCATGCGGGCGTCGATGATCGAGGTGCTCGAGAGCGACTACATCGAGATGGCCCGGCTCAAGGGGCTGGCCGAGCGGACCGTGATCTGGCGTCACGCCCTGCCCAACGCCATCGGACCGACGCTGCAGGTCATCGCCATCAACATCGCCTACCTGGCCGGCGGGGTGATCGTCGTCGAGAACCTCTTCAACTATCCGGGGATCGGAGGCGCGCTGCGTGACGCGGTGACGGACGTGAACGTGCCGGTGGTGCAATTCATCGCCATGTTGATCTCGGGCATCTACGTGCTCGTGAACCTGCTCGCCGACGTCGGCACCATCCTGGTCACCCCGCGCCTCAGGACGAGGCTGACGTGACGCTCATTGCGTTCCCCGGCCACGCAGACGTCACTGCGTTCCCCGGCCACGCAGGCGTCATGGCGTTCCCCGGCCACGCAGGCCGGTGCTGGCCGCTCGCTCGCAACAGAGACATGGTGCACCACCCGTGACGTCATGGCGTTGCACGGCCTCGGTCGCTCGCACCGGAGAGACGGTGCACCAGTGACGCTCGTGGACGCCGTTCCTGCCGCCGTCGGCCGCATCGACCGGCCCCGTCGGAGGCGCGGCGTGCTGCGCAGCGCGCTCGGGCTGTGGCGCACGCGCATCGGGGTCGTCATCGTCGTCCTCGTCGCCGGCATCGCCATCGTCGGCCCGTTCGTCGCGCCGCATGGTGCCACCGAGTTCGTCGGGACGCCCAACACGAGCGACGTCGACGGGATCCTGTTCGGGACCGACGCGCTCGGCCAGGACGTCTGGGCGCGCTTCCTGCTCGGCGGACGGATCATCCTCGTGCTCGCCGTCGTCTCGACGGTGATCGGCCTGAGCATCGGCGCCGTCATCGGGCTGATCGCGGCGTACGACCGAGGTCGGCTCGACAACCTGCTGATGCGGACGATGGACATCGTCTTCGCCTTCCCCAACCTGCTCCTCGCGCTCGTCGCCATCACGACGCTGGGCCGCCGGTACTGGGTCATCGTGCTGATCGTCTCCTTGACGGCCGTGCCACGCGTCGCCCGCATCGTGCGCGGCGCCGCGCTCGGCGTGGTCGAGCGGGACTTCATCAGCGCCTCCGAGGCGCTCGGCGAGTCACGGGCGCACATCCTCGGCGTCGAGCTGCTGCCCAACGTGGCCGGGCCGCTGCTCGTGGAGGCCAACCTCCGCCTCACCTACTCGATCGCGCTCATCGGCGCGCTCGGCTTCCTCGGCTTCGGCGTCGGGCTCAACCAGGCCGACTGGGCGCAGATGATCAACGAGAACCGTGCCGCGCTCACGTCCCAGCCGTGGGGCACCATCCTGCCGATCTTCGCCATCGGCGCGCTGACCGTCGGCGTCGGACTGATCGCCGACGGCCTCGGCCGCTCCGTGGCCGGCATCGACCGGAAGCGACCAGAATGACGCTGACCACCGGGAACGAAACTGCTCGCGCCACCGCGCTCACCATCGACGAGCTGCGCATCGGCGTCACCTCGAGCGGCGACGACATCGTGGACGAGGTGTCCCTGTCGATCCATGCCGGCGAGGTGCTCGGGTTGGTCGGCGAGTCCGGCTCCGGCAAGACCACGGTCGGGTTGTCCGTCCTCGGCCACTCCCGCAAGGGCGCCGAGATCACCGGCGGACGGGTCGTCATCGGCGACTGCTCGATGCTCGGGCTGTCGTCGTCGCAGCTCCGTCAGGCCCGCGGCGAGCTCGTCACCTACGTCCCGCAGGACCCGGGCACGGCGCTCAACCCGGCGCTGCGCATCGGCAAGCAGCTGTTGGAGGTACTCGAGGCGCACGACTTCGGCGGCTCGGGCGCAGCGCGCAAGCAGCGCATCACCGAGGTGATGACCGATGTGCTGCTGCCCGGCACGCCGCAGTTCCTGCGCCGGTACCCGCACCAACTCTCGGGAGGCCAGCAGCAGCGCGTCGGGCTGGCCATGGCGTTCGCCTGCCGGCCGGCGGTCATCGTGCTCGACGAGCCGACGACCGGGCTGGACGTCAGCACCCAGGCCCACGTCCTCACCACGGTCCGCGACCTCTGCCACACCCACGGCGTCGCCGCCCTGTACGTCACCCACGACCTCGCCGTCGTCGCCACGCTCGCCGACCGCGTCGCGGTGATGTACGCCGGCCGCGTCATCGAGCTCGGCCCCACAGCCAGCCTGTTCGCCGAGCCGGCCCACCCGTACACCCGCCACCTGATCGCCGCCGTGCCGGACATGGTCGGCGAGCGGGACATCACCGGCCTGCCAGGTCGGGCCCCCGCGCCCGGCACCCGCCCGGTCGGCTGCTCGTTCGCCCCGCGGTGCGAGGCGGCGACGGCCGAGTGTTGGGAGACGTTCCCGGGGATCGACACCGTGGGCGTCGACCACACCGTGCGCTGCTACCACCCGCGCTCGGCGATCACGCTGAACGAGGGCCTGACCGCCTCCACCATGGCCGCCGCCGCACCGGAGGACGCCGTCCTGACGCTGCGCAACGTCAACGCCTCCTACGCCGGCCACCAGGTCGTCCACGACATCAACCTGCACATCGGGCGCGGCGAGTGCCTGGCCCTCGTCGGCGAGTCCGGATCGGGCAAGACGACCGTGTCGCGCGCCGTCGGCGGGCTCCACCACGAGTGGACGGGCGAGATCCTGATGGGGACGACGCCGTTGGCCAAGTCGGCCCGC
>JACCUL010000525.1 GCA_013811855.1 Acidimicrobiia bacterium | reverse complement strand
CGTCACAGTCGTCCCGCCCGGCGTGGACATCGATCGCTTCCGGCCGCTCGACGACGAGCAACGCGCCGCGGCCCGCCGGCACTTCGAGCTCCCTGTCGACGCCGAGCTGGTGGTGTCGATCTCCCGGCTCGTGCCGCGCAAGGGCTTCGACGTGGTCATCGAGGCCGCCGCCCGGCTCGCCCCCCGCCGCCCGGATCTCGTGCTGGCCATCGCCGGCGGCGGCCGCGACGAGCGCCGGCTGCGCCGGCTCGCCGCCGAGCGCGATGCGCCGGTCCGGTTTCTCGGCCGGGTGGCCAACCGGGACCTGCCGTCGGTCTACGGCTGCGCCGACGTGTTCGCCATGGCCTGCCGCTCCCGTTGGGGCGGTCTCGAGCAGGAGGGGTTCGGCATCGTCTTCGTCGAGGCCGCGGCGTGTGGCGTCCCGCAGGTGGCGGGCGACTCGGGCGGCGCCGCCGAGGCCGTCGACGACGGCATCACGGGGTTGGTGGTGCGCCGACCGGAGGATCCTGCGGAGGTGGCCGCGGCCATCGAGGCGCTGCTCGAGGATCCGGCGCGAGCGGCAGCCATGGGTGCCGCATCACGGCGACGGGCCGAGACGGAGTTCTCCTACGACGTCCTGTCGGCCCGCCTCGGCGCGGCGCTGGGGGTGTGATGGATCAAAACGTCCTCGTCAAGGTCAACGCCGCGGGTACCGCCCTGTTCGCCGTCACCGCTGCGCTGGCGGCGATCGTCTTCACCACGGCGTGGCAGTGGGTCGCCGCGATCACCGTCCTCGTCCTGTTCGCGGTCGGCGTGTTCGCCTTCCTGTGGTCGTACTGGAACGCCGTGCAGCGCAGCCGGGAGGTCGAGATCGCCGTGTCGCAGCTGTATCTCCTGACCGGTCCGTCGACGCCGTCGAGCGTGCGCCGGCCGATGATCGGCCTCCTCGCCGCCCAGGCCGTGATCGCCTTGGCCACGACGCTCGCCCGTCTCGACGGCCCGGACGGCAAGCCCGGGTCGTCGCTGGCACTCGGTGTCCTCGTGCCGATGTTCGGACTGGGGCTCAACGGGCTGTGGGCGGCGTACCACGGGGCGTTCCCGCGGCGCCAGGACGTGGTGGCAGAATGAGCGTCATGGCCGAGACGGCGTCGGAGACGATCACGATCGCCGCCCCCCTGGAACGGGTGTGGGCGATCGCCGCCGACGTGGAGCGCTACCCGGAGTGGGCGCGCGACGTCAAGGATGTGGTCGTGCGCTCGCGGGACGAGCAGCAGCGCCCGTGCGAGGTCGAGTTCCGGGCCTCGGCACTCGGTCGCAGCACCCACTACACGCTGGCCTACGACTACAGCCAGGCGCCCGACGTGCTGGCGTGGAAGATGGTCAAGGGCGATATCCAGCGCTCCATCGAGGGCGCCTACCACCTGTCGCCGACGCCCGACGGCCGCACGGAGGTGCGCTACGACCTGGCCATCGAGCTCGCCGCGCCGCTGCCCGGCTTCGTCAAGCGGCGGGCCGAGGTGCGCATCCTCAACACCGTCCGCGAACTGAAGACCCGCGCCGAAGCCTGATCCGGCCATGACCACCCCTGGCCTGGCGGCCGGGATCGACGTCGGCGGCACCAAGATCCTCGGGGTCGTCGTCGATGCGGCTGGACGCACCGTCGCCGAGACCCGTCGCCCGACACCTCGTGGCACGCCCGCCCTGATCGACGACCTCGTGGCGACGGCCGACGAGCTCGTGGCGTCCGTCGGCGCCGTCGACGGGATCGGCGTCGGGGTACCGGGCCTGATCACGACGGCCGGTACGTTGCGCTCGTCGCCCAACCTGCCCGGCATCGAGCGGCTCGACGTGGCCGGCGAGCTGGCGACGCGGCTCGCTCGCCCCGTCGCCGTCGGCAACGACGCCACCTGCGCCACGCTGGCCGAGTGGCAGCTCGGGGCCGGTCGCGGCGTCGACGACCTCGTGCTCGTCACGCTGGGCACCGGCATTGGCGGGGGCATCGTGACCGGCGGTCGGCTGGTCGTCGGGGCCAACGGGTTCGCCGGCGAGTTCGGCCACATGGTCGTCGATCCGAACGGCCTGCGGTGCCCGTGCGGGCGGCGGGGGTGCTGGGAGCGATACGCATCGGGCTCGGGCATCTCGGCGTTGGCCCGCAACGACGCCCTCGCCGGTGGGCTCTCGGCGGTGGTCGAGCGGGCCGGCGGCGACGCTGCGCTCGTGCGCGGCGAGCACGTCCAGGCGGCTGCGCTGGAGGGCGACGTCGACGCGCTGGACGTCGTCGACCAGTTCGCCCGCTGGGTGGCGATCGGCCTGGCCAACCTCACCAACGCGTTCGATCCGGCGGCGTTCGTGCTCGGCGGGGGTTTGGCCGTCGGCGCCGACGTCTTTCTCGAGCCGATCCAACGCTGGTTCACGGCGACCCTCTACGCCCCCGAACACCGCCCCCACCCCGCACTGACCTTCGCCACCCTCGGCGAGCACGCCGGCGCCATCGGTGCGGCCCTCCTCACCCGCTGAAAACACGAACTGCTGTTTGCAACCGGCCGGAAACGGTCGATTGCAAACAGCAGTTCGTGGTCTCAGCCGACGTAGTTGGCGCGGCCCTCCTCGATCTCGCGCCAGGCGTCGGCGCGGTTGCCGATGCCGGAGGTGGAGCTGTACTTGTTCGGCTCGAGCGCCTTGTACACCTCGAAGAAGTGTTGGATCTCGGCCATCAGCTGTGGCGTCAGGTCGGTCACGTCGTCGACGCCCGCCCAGCGCGGCTCGCCGGGGGGCACGCAGATCAACTTGGCGTCCTCGCCGGCCTCGTCCTGCATGTACAGCACGCCCACCGGACGGGCCTCGACCCACACGCCGGGGTACACCGGGTCGTCGAGCAGCACGAGCGCGTCGAGCGGGTCGCCGTCACCGCCCAGCGTGTCGGGCACGAACCCGTAGTCGGCCGGGTACGTCGTCGCCGTGAACAGCCGCCGGTCGAGGTAGATGCGGTGGTCGTGGTGGTCGATCTCGTACTTGTTGCGGCTGCCGCGGGGGATCTCGATCACCACGAACACGCAGCCGGGTGACGGTTCCTTGCCCATATCGCAGCCAATCCTGACAGAGGCCCGGCGGTAGCGTCGGCTCCATGGAGTTCAGGCGCATCGAGCACCTGCCGCCGTACGTCTTCACGATCATCAACAACCTGAAGATCGAGGCTCGGCGGGCCGGTCGCGATGTGATCGACCTCGGCTTCGGCAACCCCGACATCCCGTCGCCGGACATCGCCGTGCGCAAACTGGCCGAGGCGGCGACGAAGCCCGCCAACCACCGCTACTCGATGTCGCGGGGCCTGCCCAAGCTGCGCGAGGCGATCGCCGGCTACTACCAGCGCACATGGGCCGTCCAGCTCGACGCCGAGCTGGAGATCACCAACACCATCGGATCGAAGGAGGGTTTTAGCCACCTCATGTGGGTGCTGCTCGACCGGGGCGACGCGGCGATTGTGCCCAGCCCGAGCTACCCCATCCACATCTACGGCCCGCTGTTCGCCGGCGCCGACCTGCGCCAGGTGCCGATGCGCTCGCTGGCCGATCCGGACGAGCGCAGCGGGTTCGCCGAGGAGTTCTTCGACCGCCTCACCACGGCCTACGAGATCGGCTGGCCCAAGCCGCGGGTGCTCGTCATCTCGTTCCCACACAACCCGACAGGCGCCTGCGTCGAGCTCGACTTCATGCAGCGCGTCGTCGATTTCTGCCGCCAGCGGCAGATGATCGTCGTCCACGACTTCGCGTACGCCGACATCGGCTTCGACGGCTACCGCCCGCCCAGCATCCTCCAGGCCGAGGGGGCCAAGGAGTGCGCCGTCGAGCTGTACTCGATGACCAAGAGCTTCTCGATGGCCGGCTGGCGCTGCGCCTTCCTGCTCGGCAACGCCGAGGTGGTGCAGGCCCTCGTCAAGCTGAAGAGCTACCTCGACTACGGCATGTTCCAGCCGGTGCAGATCGCCGCCACGGTCACGATCAACGAGGCGTCCGACTTCCCGGCCGAGGTCTGCGCCACCTACCAGAGCCGGCGCGACGCGCTGATCGACGGCTTGGCGCGCATCGGCTGGTACGTCCCGAAGCCAGGGGGGTCGATGTTCGTGTGGGCGCCGATCCCCGAGCCGTACGCCGAGCTCGAGTCGGTCGAGTTCTGCTCGCTCGTCGTGCGCGACGCGGACGTCGCGCTGTCGCCGGGCGTCGGCTTCGGTCCCGGCGGTGAGGGTTTCGCTCGCTTCGCGCTGATCGAGAACGAGAAGCGCATCGCCCAGGGTGTCCGCAACCTCCGCCGCGGCCTCCCCAAGCTGGGCTAGCGGCGGCGCCGCCCGCCGTTCTCGGAACGTCACAGAGCGGTCACACGGCGGTGATAGCGGATGGCGCGCGAACCCGCCGCCCCGACCGACACCGCGCCGACCCGTACGCTCGTCCTGCGACTGTGGTTGCCGGACCGCGCCGGCGCGCTCGGACAGGTGGCGAGCCGCATCGGCGCCGTGCACGGCGACGTCGTGGCGATCGACATCCTGGAGCGCGGCGCCGGGCGGGTCATCGACGAGCTCGTGGTGTCGCTGCCGGAGTCGACGTCGGAGGAGTTGCTGGCCCAGGAAGTCGGCGCCGTCGACGGGGTCGCCGTCGAGCAGATCTGGACCGCGGCTGGGGACCGGCCGGACTCGGCAACGGCGATGCTCGAGCTCGCCGCCGCCGTCCGCGACGCACCGCCGGACGCCTGGCTGACGACGCTCGCCGATGGGTTGGCCGCGGCCACGGACGCCGACTGGGCCGTCGTCGTCCGCGGCGACACGATCGTCCGGCGCTCGGGCCAGCCTCCCGACGCAGGGTGGCTCGTCGCCTTCCTCGACGGCAGTGAGCACCTCGACGCGGCGGCGTCCGGCGCGCCGGGCGACGTGCTGTGGGCGCGGCTGCCTCGTTCGGGCCTCGCGGTCGCCGCCGGCCGGTCCAACCGGGGGGTGCACGACCGCGAGCGGGCCCGTGTCGCGCTGCTGGCCCGCAGCGTCGACGGGCGTTGAAAGGCCGAGCCGTCAGGCGAGGCCCCGAGTGTTGCCGCCGAGCCGCCAGGCGAGGCCCCGATTGTTGCGGCCGAGCCGCCAGGCGGGGCCTCGATCGTTGCGGCCGAGGGCCGTAGCCTGGGCCCATGGCCTACGAGATCCGCAGGTTCGGCGACCCCGTGCTGAAGTCGAAGGCCGCGCCCGTCACTGACATCGACGGCAAGGCCGCGCGCTTGGTGGACGAGATGTTCACGACGCTGTATGAGAGCGACAACGGCCTCGCCCTCGCGGCGCCGCAGATCGGCGTGCAGAAGCAGGTCTTCGTGTGGGATTTCGGAGAGGAGCCGATGGTCCTGTTCAACCCCGAGATCGTCGAGTCCGACGGGGAGTGGACCTACGAGGAGGGCTGCCTGTCGATACCCGGACTGTACGTGGAGATCGTGCGCCCGAAGACGGTGTTGCTGCGCGGCGTCGACCTGCAGGGACAGGTCGTCGAGCGGGAGGCCGACGAGATCGAGGCCCGCATGTACCAGCACGAGCTCGACCACCTCGACGGCGTCTTGATGTTCGACCGGATGCTGCCCGACCAGCGGCGCGAGGCGCTGGCCGAGTGGCGCCGGATGGAGTCGTCGGCCGAGAGCGGCGGCGGCCTGCGACGCCGGCTGCGCCTGCACTGACGGACGGGCGCCGGTGCGCCTCGCCTTCCTCGGCACGCCTGACATGGCCGTGC
>JACCUL010000520.1 GCA_013811855.1 Acidimicrobiia bacterium | reverse complement strand
CCCCGACCCCGTGGTACCCGCCGCCGGCGTCTCGCACGACGACGCCGGCCCGCTCGGTGCGCTCCGGCCCTTCGCGGCGGCGGAGCACGGCGCACAGCTGGAGGGTGACGGCGTAGGCCATCGGCGGCCCGCCGAGTGCGGCAACCTGGAGGACCGTCGTCACGTAGCTGATCGACATGTCGAGCGTCCCGGCGATGACCTCCTGGGAGCCCCCGAGGAACAGGACGCTGACGAACGTGATCGCCGCCGCGCCGGCGGCCGTACGGTGGGGGGCGTCGCGCGGGCGATCGAGCACGTGGTGCTCACGGCGGTCGCGGCTGAAGCGCCGCTCGATCCACGGCACGAGCAGCAGGCCCGTGAAGATGAACCCGGGGATGAGGACGGCCGAGTAGATCAGGTTGTTGATCATGAAGCCGCCGATCCGCGTCTCCCACGGCGGGAAGAGCCGCAGCGACCCCTCGAGGAAGCCGATGTACCAGTCCGGCTGGGAGTACGACGTCGCCGCGCCCACGTCGTACGGGCCGTACAACCACACCGCGTTGACCTCGAACAGGGCGCCCATGGCGGCGATCATCCCGGCCACGAGGAACAGCAGGCCGACGGACTTCATGGCGAAGGTCGGCCAGATGCGCTCGCCGATGACGTTGTGCTCCGTGGCCCCGCGACCGCCGAAGTGGGTGTGCTTCTGGCGCCACACGAGCCCGAGGTGCACGCCGAGCAGCGCCACGATGGCGGCCGGCAGGAACAGGATGTGCACCGGGTACAGCCGGCCGATGATGTCGGTGCCGGGCCACTCGCCGCCGAACAGCAGGTAGGTGGCCCGCTCGCCGATGAACGGCAGGGCGAGGATGGCGGCCTGCGTGATCCGCAGGCCGGTGCCCGACAGCAGGTCGTCGGGCAGCGAGTACCCGCTGAAGCCGGCAGCGAGGGACAGGATCAACAGCAGCACGCCGACGACCCAGTTGATCTCGCGCGGCCGGCGGAAGGCGCCGGTGAAGAACACCCGGGCCAGGTGCAGCGCGATGGCGCCGACGAACACCAGGGCGGCCCAGTGGTGCATCTGGCGGATCAGCAGCCCGCCCTTGACGTCGAACGAGATGCGCAGCACCGAATCGTAGGCGCCCGACATGTCGAGGCCCTGCAGCGCCTCGTACGACCCGTCGTAGACGACCGTCTGCTGGGTCCCCTCGTAGAACAGGGTGAGGTACGTGCCCGTCACCAGTAGGACGACGAAGCAGTACAGCGCGATCTCGCCCCACAGGAACGAGAAGTGGTGCGGGAAGACCTTGCGCAGCGCCTTGGGCAACCCGGAGCCGGCGCCGACGCGCCCGGCCACCGAGTCGACGTAGCGCTCCACGAGCCCCCGCCGGTGCGGCGTGTCCGCCGACGCCTCGGGCGCGGCGCTGTCGACGATCTCGGTCACGCTTCGCCCCCGTGGGGGCTGCGCCCCCACACCCCATCACCGGGCGGCTCGCTGGCGCTCGCGCGCCCGGAAGCGTTCGCTGCGCTCACGCTTCGTCCCAGGCGAGGGGGCCGACGACGCCGGGGAAGTCGCCCTGGGCCACGAGGAAGCCGTCGGCGTCCACGGCGAGCGGCAGCTGCGGCAGCGAGCGGGGCGCCGGGCCGCCCACCGGCGCCGCGCCGTCGAGGGGATCGAACACCGACTGGTGGCACGGGCACACGAGCTGGCGGACCGTTTCGGGCTCGCGGTTGTCGACGCCGAGCAACCCGACGGAGCAGCCGGCGTGGGTGCAGATCTTCGAGTACGCCACCCAGCCGTCGACGGAACCGGCCGCCACGGTGCGGTCCGTCAGCAGGTCGGGTGGCAGCCGCAGGAGGATGACCTGGGAGTCGTCGACGCCGATGGCCCCCTCCGGGAAGACCGTGACGAGCTGGTCGAAGCTGCCCGTCCCGCTCTCGACCGGCGTGCCGCCGCTCGTGACCAGCCGGGCGCCCTGCCGCCACGACGTCCGCCCCCGCTCACCGCGCGGCTTGGGTCCCAGCGAACCGATCGGTCCGACGAAGCCGACGAGGAGGCTGAGGAACGAGCCGCCGAACAGTCCAACGAGCAGCTTGCGCCGGCCGACGGTCTGGCGGGTCAACGTCAGCTCCTCCTCCAGCGCCTGCACGTCGTCGGCGGTCATCGTCAGCGGCTCGCGTTGCTGCACGGCGTGCTCGTCGAGGCCGAGATGCTTGGCCCACGACACGAGCCCGAAGCCGATGCCGCCGAGCGCGACCGCCAGCCCCAGGCCGAGCAACAGGTCGGTCTGGTCGGTCGCGTAGGCGAATGCGGCGGTGATGCCGCCGACGACGGCGACGGCGAACGAGACGACGGCCGCCCGGTACGCCCGCTCGTTCTCCGGGACCCTCATGTCACCACCTCCCCGTGCTCGTCGACCGGCGGGTTGGCTCCCCTGTCGCGCCCCGCGTGCGGCGAACCGATCCAGCGCGTGAGCGCGACGAGCGGGATGAGCGCCAGCAGCCACGCCGCCAGCCCCTCGGCGACCGGTCCCGCCCCCCCGAAGTTGCGCAGCTCGATCTCCTCGTTGCGCTCCTGCAGATCGACGACGTACGCGGCCAGGTCGTCGCGGTCCTGTTCGTCGAGGGCGCCGAACACCGGCATCGCCCCCGGCCCGACGAGCACGGCCTCGGCGACCTCGGTCGGCGTCGACGGCATCATCGACGGCGCCTCGCGGCCGCCGCCGATCGCCGCCCCCGACCCGGACGCCACGTGGCATGCGGCGCAGTTCAGCCGGTACAGCACGCCGCCGGCGACGACATCCCCGGCCGCGACGTCGACGCCCGGGATGGCCGGGCCGTCGCCGAACCCGCCGGCGTAGGCGATGAGGGCGACGACCTCCTCCTCCGTGAACTGCACGGGGCCGCGTGTGGCCTGCACGTCGGGCTGGGCGATCGGCATGCGGCCGGTCCGCAGGACGAAGTCGACCGACGCATCGCCCTCGTCCTCCAACGTCGGGCCGCGGCCCTCGACCCCTCCACCGTCGTTCCCGTGGCAGCTCGTGCAGTTGGTGCGGTACAGGACGCGGCCGCGTTCCGCGAGGGGCGTCAGGCCGACTGCGACCGGCGGCGACTCGGCCGACGCGGCCAGCGACACGATGCCGGCGGTGGCCGCAGCGGCGAGCGGGATGGCGAAGGCCAGGTGACCGAAGCTCACCGGATGACCCAGATCGTCGTGAACACGAAGAGCCAGATGACGTCGACGAGGTGCCAGAACAGCGAAACCCCGCCCGTCCAGGAGCTGATCACGGCCGGGGTGCGGGTGCGCGCCGAACGCACGAGCAGCAGCGCCATCGCCACCAGGCCGGCCGTCACATGGACGCTGTGGAGCCCGGTGAGCAGCCAGTACACGGAGCCGTAGGTGTGGTCGCCAGCCCTGAACGACAACGTGGCGTACTCGGCGAGCTGGTTGGCGAGGAACGCCGCGCCGAGCGCGATGGTGACGAGCAGCCATCGCCGCTGGGC
>JACCUL010000351.1 GCA_013811855.1 Acidimicrobiia bacterium | reverse complement strand
TCGATGACCTCTTGTTCTTCGGGCGTCGGCTTTGGGCGGTTGTTGTTGGGGTCGTCGGGGTCGAGCGTTCCTGGCACGGTCGGGATCAACGTCTCGACCGGCGGGTCCGTGGTCGGAGGGTCGGTCGGCTCAGCAGTGGTCGGCGTCGGCGTGGTCGTGGCGGCCGTGGTCGGCGCCGGCGTCGTCGGGGCGATCGTGGTGACCGGCGGCGTGGTGGCCGACGGTGGCGTGCTCGCCGACGCGGTGGCGGGGGTGTTGGTCGGCACCGGCGGGTTGCTCGGGTCGGTTTCGCCGCCGTCGTTGCAGGCGGCGAGGAGCAGGGTGCCGGCGATGCTCACCGTCACGAACCCCCGGCTCCGCTTCACCCCATCCGCCTCCTGTTGAGGTTCGAAGGGACGGACAGTAGCGCCTGCTGGGATCGGTGGTTTCCGGTTCTGGGTCAGCGAATGTGCAGGTGGGGTGCAGGTTTGCTGACGTAGAAGGTTGGTGCCGCGCATCGCCCAGGCTCCTTCGACTCGACGGCCCGCCGGGTGGCGGAGGAGGACCCTGTTCGGGTCGAGTCGCCGGGCGCCGGCGATGGACCCCTACGTTACCGGGCCCAGCGGGAGCGTCATGCGCAGCTCGTCCTTGCACGGGTCGGAGGGCAGCGGTTGGTGGTCGCCGGTCTCGACGAAGCCCATCGAGCGGTACAAGCGCTCGGCGGGGTCGTTGCCGCGGGTGACCCAGAGCTCGACGGCGGCGGCGCCGGTGGAGCGGGCCCAGTCGACCACCGCCCGCACGAGCAGGCGGCCGGCGCCGGTGCGGCGGGCTTCCGGCGCGGTCCACATCGAGACGAGATCCACGACGTGCCGCGAGGGGTCGGGCCGGTAGGCGCCGGCGATCCCGACCACACTCCCGCCGTCGAGCTCGGCCACGACGTACAGCGACTGGTCCCCGCCGGCGGCCCGCTCCGCCCGCACGGTCCAGTCGTCGTCGGTGAGCACGGCCTCGGCCGCGTACGTGGAACCGAAGGCGAACGGTGTGTCGGCCAGCGCGGCCAGCCGCATCGTCTTCAGCAGCGGTCCGTCGTCGGAGCGGATGCGCCGGACGTGCACCGTCACATCATGGGACACATCACGCGGCGCGGGCGGTGACGTCGCCGTTGTCGGTGGCGATGGTGATCGAGCGGTCGCTGTCGGGGTCGACGCGCAGGTCGTCGCGGCGGTCGCCGTTGCGGGTGGTGATGTTCAGCCGGTAGGCCTCGCCGGTGTCGGGCACGACGACCTCGACGGAGCCGTTGTCGGAGCGGCCCGTGACCGTCGTCGGGGCGACGTCGAACTGCAACGTGACCCGGCCGTTGTCGGTGCGGGCGTCGACCTGGGTGGACGCCAGGCTGAGCCCCTCGATGCGGCCGTTGTCGCTGCTGGCGATGAACGGGCCCGACAGGTCCGACGCCTCGATCGACCCGTTGTCGCCGTGGACGTCCACGGTGGCGGTCATGCCGGTGATCTCGATCGAGCCGTCGTCGGTGTCGACCGTGACCGGCCGGTCCCGCGGGATCTCGATGCGGTACCTCACGTGGCACCAGTCGGAGCCGTAGTTGGGACACGTGCCGCGCAGGTGCAGGACGCCGTCGACGATCTCCTCACTCACGCCGGTGGACCGCAGGCCCTCGCCGATCTCCACCCGCACGGTCACCTGGTCGTCGTCGGTGCCGACGATGCGCACGGAGCCGGTGCCGTTGGACACGTCGAGCGCGGTGACGTCGGCGGCGGGGAAGCTCGACTCGTCGATCCGCTCGCCGTGGGCCAGCAGGCCGAGCCCGTTGAAGGTGCCGGAGACGAGCATGCCGAGCACGAGCACGGTCCCGAACGCTCGCCACAGGATCTTCGCGGCCAGCATGTCGTCAACTCCTGACCCATTGCAGGACCGCCAGCACGCGGCGGTGGTCGTCGTCGGTGGGCGGCAGGTCGAGCTTGCTGAAGATGTTGCCGACGTGCTTCTCGACCGCCTTGTCGGTGACCACCAGCGAGCGGGCGATCGCCGGGTTGCTGCGCCCCTCGGCCATCAGCGCCAGCACCTCCCGCTCCCGCGGCGTCAGCCGGTCCAGCGGGTCGCGCTGGCGGGCGCGAGCGAGGAGCTGGGCGACGACCTCGGGATCGAGGGCCGTCCCGCCCGCGCCGACGCGGCGCACGGCGGCCAGGAACTCGTCGACCTCCGCCACCCGGTCCTTGAGCAGGTAGCCGATGGCGCGGGTCTCGCCGGCCAGCAGCTCGGTGGCGTAGCGCTCCTCGACGTACTGCGACAGCACGAGGATGCCGACCTCGGGCAAGCGCTGGCGGATGGCGATGGCGGCGCGCAGCCCGTCGTCGGTGTGGGTCGGTGGCATGCGCACGTCGATGAGCGCCAGGTCGGGCCGGTGGCGCTCGACGACGCCCATCAGCTCGTCCGCCGCGCCGACGGTGGCCACGACCTCCTCGCCGGCGTCGGCCAGGATGCGGGTCAGGCCGGCCCGCAGGAGCACGGAGTCCTCGGCGATCACGACCCGCACGGCAGCTCCACCGAGATGGTCGTCGGCCCGCCCGGCGGACTGATCACGTACATCGAGCCGCCCAACCCGGCGACTCGGTCGCGGAGGCCCTGCAGGCCGGTGCCGGCGGTGACGTCGGCCCCGCCCCGGCCGTCGTCGCGCACCTCGACGACGAGGCGGTCGCCGGCGCGGGCGATGGC
>JACCUL010000511.1 GCA_013811855.1 Acidimicrobiia bacterium | reverse complement strand
TGCTGGCGTACTCGACGGTCAGCCAGCTCGGGTACATGTTCCTGGCCATCGGCACCGGCGCGTACGTGGCCGCCATCTTCCACGTCGTCACGCACGCCTTCTTCAAGGCCCTGCTGTTCCTCGGGTCGGGCTCGGTGATCCACGGGATGCACGAGCAGCAGGACATGCGCCGCATGGGCCTGCTGCGCCGCTTCCTGCCGGTCACCGCGGCGACGTTCATCGTCGGCTGGCTGGCCATCGCCGGCGTGCCCCCGTTCGCCGGCTTCTGGTCCAAGGACGAGATCCTGCTGTTCGCGCTGGCCGACAACGTGGGCCTGTATCTCATCGGCCTCGTCACGGCGCTGCTGACCGCGTATTACATGACCCGCCAGGTGATCATGGTCTTCTTCGGCGAAGCCCACTGGAACGAGCCGGTGGTCCGCGGCGTCGAGGCCGAGCCGCAGGAACCGCCGACCGGTCCCGACGACGTCACGGCCGGCGCCACCCGTGACGGTCACGACGACCACCACGTCCAGCCCCACGAGTCGCCGTGGGTCATGCTGTTCCCGCTCGTCGTCCTCGCCGGGCTGTCGATCGTCGGCGGCGTGATCCAGCTGCCGTTCAGCGACGGCTCCCACCGGCTCGAGCACTGGTTGGAGCCGGTCGTCGAGTTCGGCGAGCGCAGCGTCGAGGGCACGTGGGCCGACGACAACAAGTACCTGCTGCTCGTCATCGCAACTGTCGTCGGCCTCCTCGGGATCCTCGGGGCCTGGCTCGTGTACCAGCGCCGGCGCGTGCGCGCCGTCGAGCCGGAGCTGCTGGCCAACGCCTGGTACTACGACCGCGTCGTCACCGACTTCATGGGCGGTCCGGGCCGGGACGGCTTCGAGGGTGCGGCGTGGTTCGAGGCCAACGTCGTCGACGGCGCCGTCAACGGCAGCGGCCGTCTCGTGCGCGCCACCGCCGGCGAGCTGCGCAAGGGCCAGAGCGGCTTCGTGCGGGCCTACGCCGGGATCATCGGCATCGGCGTCGTGCTCCTGCTGGCCTGGTTCGTGGTCGTGCGAGGGATCCTCTGATGGAGGGGCTCGAGCAATTCCCGATCCTGACGAGCATCGTGCTCGTGCCGGTGGCCGGCGCGCTCGGCACGGTCCTCGCCGGTCGCCGGCGACCGGAGCTGGTCCGTCTCGTCGGGCTCGTCGCCAGCATCGCCACCGGGGCGTTGAGCGTGTGGCTGCTGGCCGGCTTCGACACCGGTGACGCCGGGTTCCAGTTCGTGTCGCAGCACTCGTGGATCGGCGCGTGGGGCATCTCGTGGCACCTCGGCGTCGACGGCATCTCGCTGCTGCTCGTCGTGCTGACGGGGGTGCTGTTCCCGTTGTCGATCCTCGGCGCCGACGCGCACCACGACCACAAGCCGTACCTGGCGTGGTTGCTGTTGCTGGAGGCCGGCGTGATGGGCAGCTTCCTCAGCCTCGACCTCTTCGTCTTCTTCATCTTCTTCGAGATCGTGCTCGTGCCGATGTACTTCCTGATCGGCGGTTGGGGCTACGACAACCGGGTCTACGCGGCGATGAAGTTCTTCCTGTTCACGATGTTCGGCTCGGCGTTCATGCTCGTCGGGATCATCGCCACGGTGTTCATCGCCCGGGACAACGGCGTCGGCGAGATCACGTTCGACCTCGTCCGGTTGGCCGAGCAGGCCGAGTTCCCCGTCGGCGCCGGGCGCTGGCTGTTCGTCGCCTTCGCCATCGCGTTCGCCGTCAAGGTCCCCATCTTCCCGGTGCACACGTGGCTGCCCGACGCTCACACCCAGGCGCCGACGGCCGGCTCGGTGATCCTGGCCGGCGTCATGCTGAAGCTGGGCACGTACGGACTGCTGCGCTTCGGGCTGTACCTGTTCCCGGAGGCGGCGTGGTGGAGCCGGCCGGTGCTGTTGACCCTGGCCGTCGTGGGGATCATCTACGGGGCGATCGTGGCGACGATGCAGACGGACCTCAAGCGGCTCGTCGCCTACTCGTCGATCGCCCACCTCGGGTTCATCGTGCTCGGCACGTTCGCCGTGACGAGCCAAGCGCTGACCGGAAGCGTGCTGCAGATGGTCAACCACGGCCTGTCGACGGGCGCGCTGTTCCTCCTCGTCGGGTGGATCTACGAGCGCCGTCACACGCGGGCCATCGCCGAGCTGAAGGGCATCCAGACGGTGGCGCCGATCTTCGCCGCCGGCTTCATGGTCGTCATGCTGTCGTCGATCGGCGTGCCCGGCCTCAACGGGTTCGTCGGCGAGTACCTCGTCCTGATCGGGTCGTTCCTGACCGCCCGGTGGTGGACGGTCGTGGCCGCGGCGGGCGTGATCCTCGCCTCGGTGTACCTGTTGTGGGCGTACCAGCGGGTCTTCCACGGCGAGCCCGACGACGACAACCGCACGTTCGCCGAGCTGCGCCCGCGCGAGGGCCTCGTCCTCTCGGTGTTCGTCGGGCTGATCGTGTTCCTCGGCGTGTACCCCAAACCGCTGATCGATCGCGTCGAGCCGAGCGTCAACGCTCTCGTCACCCACGTGGAGGAGCGCACCGGCGAGTCGATCCCGCGGCCCGAGGAGCCGACCGTGGCGCTCGAGGAGGAGGGCGGGTGAGTGTCGTGGCCCAGGCCGTGACACCCTTCAACGGGCCGGGCGTTGGTTGGTTCGCGCTCAGCCCGCTGCTCGTGCTCGTGGGCGCGGCGCTGTTCCTGCTCGTCGCCGGCGCGCTGACGCCGACGTGGTGGCGCGGGCTGTACGCATTCGTCACGGCCGTCGCCGCCGGGACCGCCGGTGTGCTGGCGGTCGTGCTGTGGGACGACATCAGCGATCGGGGGCCGGCCACGCTGGTCGGTGGGGCGCTGGCCCTGGACACGTTCGCCATGTTCGCCACCATCGTCGTCTGCGTCGGGCTGCTGCTCGTCGCCATGGTGACGAGCGACGTGCTGCACCGCGCCGGCAACGACGGTCCCGAGATCTACGCGCTGTACCTCGTCGCGGCGACGGGCGGGATCGTCATGGCTGCGGCCAACGACCTGATCGTGCTGTTCGTCGGGTTGGAGACGCTGTCGCTGGCGCTGTACGTGCTCGCCGCCAGCGACCGGCGCCGGGCCGCCAGCGCCGAGAGCGGCCTCAAGTACTTCGTGCTCGGCGGGTTCTCGTCGGCGTTCTTCCTGTACGGCGTCGCCCTGATCTACGGCGTCACCGGCTCGACGAACATCTCCCGGATCGTCGAGGCCTTCGGCGATCGGTTGCCGATCGAGCGCAACGACGCGCTCGTGCTGGCCGGCGTCGCGCTGTTGCTCGTCGGTCTGGCCTTCAAGGTCGCCGCGGCGCCGTTCCACGTGTGGACGCCGGACGTGTACCAGGGCGCCCCGACACCGGTCAGCTCGTTCATGGCCTCTGTCGGCAAGGCGGCGGCGTTCGCGGCGATGCTGCGCGTGCTGCTCGTGGCGCTGCCGTTCTACCGCGACGACTGGCGACCGATCGTGTGGATCCTCGCCGTCACCTCGCTCGTCGTCGGTTCGTTCCTCGCCGTCGTGCAGACCGACGTCAAGCGGATGCTGGCGTACTCGTCGATCAACCACGCCGGCTTCCTGCTCGTCGGCGTGGAGGCGGCCGCCCACCGTGCCGGCGAGACCGACGCCGGGCTCGGCGTGAGCAGCGTGCTGGTCTACCTGCTGGCCTACTCCGTGCTCGTGATCGGCTCCTTCGCCGTGGTGGCGCTGGTGGCCCGCACGACTGACGGCGCCACCGACCTCGACGCCTTCCGGGGCCTGTCGAGGCGGCGACCGGCGCTGGCGCTGGCCCTGACGGTGCTCCTCGTCGCCCAGGCCGGGGTGCCGTTCACGAGTGGGTTCGTCGCCAAGTTCGGCGTCATCCGCGCCGCCGTCGACGAGCACAGCTACGTGCTCGCCGTCGTGGCGATGGTCAGCTCCGTCGTCGCCGCGTTCTTGTACCTGCGGATCATGGTCGCGGCGTGGATCACGGAGGCGCCCGACGGCGAGCTCGAGCGCGAGCCGATCCCGTTCACGACGGGTGTGGCGTTGATCATGTGCGTCGGCTTCACGTTGTTCGTCGGCGTCGTGCCGGGCTGGCTGCTCGACGCGGCCGAGCGGACCACGGACTTCGCCCGCTAGTGCCGACGCCGGGCCCATCGGGACTGATCGGGGATGTCGCCCGTCAGGCCGACCTGCGGCGGATGAAGGCGTTCGCCGCCGGCCTGCTGCTGGCGGCCGCCGTCGTCTATGTCGTCGCTCGGCTCAACGAGGACGGGCGGACGGGGGTCGGGTACGTGCGGGCCACCGCCGAGGCGGCGATGGTCGGTGCGCTCGCCGACTGGTTCGCCGTGACGGCGCTGTTCCGCCACCCGCTCGGCCTGCCCATCCCGCACACGGCGATCATCCCCAGGCGCAAGAACGAGATCGGCCGCAGCTTGGGCGAGTTCGTCCAGGGCAACTTCCTCACCCGCGAGGTGCTGACCGAGCGCCTGGCCGGAGTCCACGTCGGCGCTCGCCTCGGGGCCTGGCTGCGCCAGCCGGCGCATGCCGAGCGGGCGGCCGAGGGGATCGCTGACGCCATGCGCGGCGCCGTCGAGGTGCTCGACGACCGCGACGTGCAGGAGGCTCTCGGCGGGCTCGTCGAGCGACGCCTCCGGGCGACGCCGGTGGCGCCCCTCGTCGCCCGGGTGGTCGACGCGTCCATCGAGGGCGGGCACCACCAACGACTGCTCGACGCCGTGCTCCGCGGGCTGGGCACGTTCCTCGAGGAGAACCGCGAGACGCTGCGGGCCCAGCTCGACAAGGAGTCGCCGTGGTGGGTGCCGGGAGCCATCGACAACCGGGTCTTCGAGAAGATCTTCCGCGGCGTGCACGGCTTCCTGGCCGACGTCCGGGCCGATGGGGACCACGAGGTCCGCCGGTCCATCGAGGAGCGGATGCTGGATCTGGCCGGGCGGCTGCGGGCCGACCCGGTGCTGGCGGCCAAGGGCGAGGAGCTCAAGGAGGAGCTGCTCGCCCATCCCGAGGTGCAGGCCTGGCTGTCGTCGCTGTGGGGCGAGTTGAAGATGGCGATGCTGGCGGCCGCCGGCGATCCGCACAGCGAATTGCGCCGGCGCCTGGCGACGGGGCTCGCCGGGGCCGGTGAGCGCCTGGCCACCGACGGCAAGCTGCAGGCCAAGATCGACGACTGGGTCGAGCGGGCCACCGTCCACGTCGTCGACACGTACCGCGGCGAGGTCGCCGAGCTGATCTCCTCGACCGTCGAGCGGTGGGACAGCGCCGACACGTCACGGCGCATCGAGCTGCAGGTCGGTCGCGATCTCCAGTTCATCCGCATCAACGGCACGGTGGTCGGCGGCCTGGCCGGTCTCCTGATCCACACCATCGGCGAGCTGATCGCCTGACGCGCCCCCGCCATCTGGGTGCGCATCGTCTCAATCGTCGATCTGGGCGCGTCAAAGTCTCAGGATCGTGACGGAGCGCACCCGGTTGGCTCGGTTGGCTCACGCGGCGATGGCGACCAGCTCGTCGCGGCCGGGTCCGGTGCACGCCTCGACGGGGCCGACGGCGGCGAGCTGGTCGACGATGCCGTCCCACGGGCGCACCTCGACGCCGCGAGCGAGCAACGCGGCGACGCTCATCGCCGCACGCAGCAGGTCCGGGTGATGGCCGGCGGCCGCCGTCAGGGCCCGGCCGAAGTGCCACCCCGGATCGTCGGTCTCGTAGGGCCGGCCGGCGATCTGGGCCGCCATCTCGTTGACCCGGTGCTGGTTGAAGAGGAGCGTGTCGTCGATCAGTGGGTCGGTCGTGCCGGCGGTGATCTCGTGCCACTGGTCGATCAGCTCCCGCGGCGCATCCACGCCCACCTTGCGCAGCGCATCGCGCAGGCCCACCGCGTGCAGGGCGGCGATCGACGCGCCGCGACCAACCGACGGGTTCGTGCAGGCGAGCGCGTCCCCGACGGCCACCAAGCCCGTGGCGACGACCTGCCCGTCGACGACGTACCGGCGGACCCGGTCGTCGATGCCAGCCATCAGGTCGATCCCGGTGATCGGCTCGGCGTCGAGCCAGTGGGCGATCAGCGGGTAGCTGCGGGCGATGCGCTCCCAGTGCTCGACGTGGCGGGCCGCCCGCACGGCCCCGTCGCCGGCCACGGTGACCAGCACCACCGACCAGGTCCCGTTGTCGGCCGGCAGCGTGGCCCAGGAGACCGAGTCGTAGGCCTGCAACGGCGGGCCGAGCATCGGCGGGATCGATCCGTCGGCAGAGCGGTAGTGGCGCCCGTAGTACGTGTAGCCCAGGTCGGCGAGCTCCTCGGCGGGCCGCCGGGCGCCGATCGTCGTCAGCAGGTCGGGCAGGCGCGAGCGCCGTCCACCGGCGTCGACGACGAGGTCGGCCGACCGGCACCTTCCGTCGCCGGTGACGACGCCGGTGACGTGCGGGATGCCGTCGGGGACGCGCTCGGCGGCCGTCAGACCGATCACCGACTGGCCCCGGTGCACCTCGACGCCGGGCTCCCGCTCGGTGGCCCGGCCGAGCGCGGCCTCCAGCACCGGGCGCCGACCCGTGATCGTGGTGAACCGCTCGTCGCCGTCGCGCCAGCCACCGGTGATGGCCTCAGGCAGGACGGCCATGCGGTTCTGGCGCAGCAGACCATCGGCGACGAGCGCATCGGCGACGTCCGGCATCTGGTCGTCGAGTACCTCCCGGAACCGCGGGAGGAACGAGTGCGGCTGGCGGAACTGGGTCACCCCGCGGCGCTCCCACGTGTTCCAGGCGTCGGCCGGCGCCGGCGGCGGGGGCGGATCCCGCTCCAGCACCGTCACGTGGTGGCCGTCCCTGGCC
This sequence comes from Acidimicrobiia bacterium, assembly GCA_013811855.1. Classification (GTDB taxonomy): domain Bacteria; phylum Actinomycetota; class Acidimicrobiia; order Acidimicrobiales; family Ilumatobacteraceae; genus JALZMG01. The sequence goes on along the minus strand of JACCUL010000511.1, from coordinate 5,580 downwards.
AGCAGCATGGCGGCGGCCCCGGCCATCTGGGTGCGCTCCGTCTCGATCTTGAGACGCCGGCGCGCCCAGTTCGACGATTGAGACGATGCGCCCCCAGATGGCGCGGCGGTCAGCCCTGAGGGCGGGCCAGGCGCAGCGGGTCCAGCACCCGGCGGGCTTCGTCGGCGTCGAGCACGCCGGCGTCGATGGTGACGTCGACGATCGAGCGGCGCTCGTCCTGGGCGCGGTGGACGAGCTCGGCGGCCCGCTCGTAGCCGATCACGGTGTTCAGCGCGGTAGCCAGCGCCGCGGTGCGTTCGGCGTAGCTGCGGCAGCGGTCGGCGTCGACCTCGATGCCGGCGACGCAGTTGGACGCGAACACGGCGCAGACGTTGGTCAGCAGCCCGATCGACTCCAGCAGCGCGTCGGCCATCACCGGCAAGTACGTGTTGAGCTCGAGGATGCCCTGGGAGGCGGCGAAGGCGACGGTGGCGTCGTTGCCGAACACCCGGGCGGCGACCTGGTTGACCGACTCGCAGAGGACCGGGTTGACCTTGCCCGGCATGATCGACGAGCCGGCCTGCAGCTCGGGCAGCAGCAGCTCGCCGAGCCCGGCCGCCGGCCCACTGGCCAGTAGGCGGATGTCGTTGGCGATCTTCGTCAGCGCCACGGCGATCCCCCGTAGCCCGGCCGCGGCCTCGGCCAGCGCGCCCTGGCCGCCCTGGTGCACCATCGGGTTGTCGGTCGGGCGCAGCGGAAGGTCGAGCTCGGTCGCCATCGCCCTTATCACGGCCTCGGCGAACCCGGGCGGCGTGTTGATCCCGGTGCCGACGGCCGTGCCGCCGAGCGGCAGCTCGCCGAGCGTGTCGATGTCCGCCCGGGACCGGTCGACCGCTCGGCGCAGCAACCCCGCCCACGCGTCGGCCTCCTGCCCGACTGTCACCGGTGTGGCGTCCATCAGGTGCGTGCGCCCGGCCTTGACGACGTCGGCGAATCGCTCGGCCATCCGCTCGAGCTCGGCGACGAGCGCCTCGCCGGCGGGATGCAGGTCGTCGCGCAGCGCCCGCGCCACGGCGATGCGGATGGCTGTCGGCACGGTGTCGTTCGACGACTGCGACGCGTTGACGTGGTCGTTCGGGTGCACATCGGCGCCACCGCCGAGCGCATCCGTGGCGAGGCGGGCCAGCACCTCGTTGACGTTCATGTTCGTGGACGTGCCGCTGCCGGTCTGGAAGACGTCGACCGGGAACTGCTCGTCGAGCTCGCCCGCCTCGCCCCTTTGGGCGGCGGCGGCGACGGCGTCGCGCACCGCGGCGTCGACACCCGGCACTCCGAGCGTCTCGTTGACGAACGCGGCGTGGCGCTTGATCGTGCACAGCGCCCGCGCCACGCGCACGTCGAGCGGCCGGCGGGCGATGGGGAAGTTGGCCAACGCCAGCTCGGTGTTCGTGCCCCACAGCGGTTCCATGGGGTGCACGCTAGATCCGCGATCGCCGCCGCGTCTCCGTACGCTCGATCTGGTGCTCGTGACGAGGCGGCGGCGGCCGCTGCACCTGGCGATCCTCGGCTTCGTCCTGGTCCTCGGCGCGGCCAGCGCCATCGGCTGGCTGCTCGACTCCACCGACGACCGCGACGGGCTGGCCCGCTTCGACGACTCGCTGACCCGCTGGGGCGCCGAGCACGTGACGAGCGGCTGGCGCGCCGTGTTCATCGTCGCGACCCAGTTCGGTTCGTTCGTCGTGATCGCCCCCGTGTTCGCGGTCATCGCCGTCGTCGAGCTCCGTCACCGTGAGCGGCGCTGGGTGGTCTGGTACTTGCTGATCGTCGGCGCCGGGGTGGCACTGCTCAACAACGGGCTCAAGTTGACGGTCGATCGGGAACGCCCGGCCGTGGCGCCCCTCGTCGAGGCCGCCGGCTCGTCGTTCCCCTCCGGCCACGCCGCGGCCGCCGCAGCGTGTTGGGCGGCGATCACCGTGGTCGTCGCCGTGCGCGCCGGTCGGCGCCTGCACCGGCTGGTCGCCGGCTCCATCGTGATCGCCGTGGTCGTGGCGGCCAGCCGGGTGCTGCTCGGCGTGCACTGGCTGACCGACGTGGTCGCCGGGTTGGTCGTCGGGTGGGCGTGGTACGCGGTCGTGACGCTGGCGCTCGGCGGCCGCCTGGAACCGCTGACCCCGCCGCCGGCCGACGCGGTCCCGGCCGGCGCCGAGGCGGCGTGAGTACAGTCGAACGCGCTGCATGAGTGAGCCCGACCTCACCCCCCACGACGTGTCGTGGCCGTCCTACGACGCTGTGCTGTTCGACCTGGACGGTGTGATCACGCCGACCGCGGACGTCCACGAGCGGGCCTGGCGCACGATGTTCGACGAGTTCCTGGCCCGGCACGTCGGCGACGGCTACACGCCGTGCTCGGAGCAGGACTATCTGGCCTACATCGACGGACGGCCGCGCTTCGACGGCGTGCGGACGTTCCTCCAGGCCCGTGACATCGACCTGCCGGAGGGCACGGCCCAGGACGCGCCGGGGTACGACACCGTCGGCGCGCTGGGCAACCGCAAGAACGAGCTCTTCCTCACCGTGCTGCGCCGAGACGGCATCAGCGCCTACCCGGGAGCACAACGACTCCTCGACCACCTCGCGACGCTGGGCACGGCGACCGCCGTGGTCTCGTCGTCGCGCAATGCCGTCGAAGTGCTGCGGGCCGCCGGATTGTTGGAACGACTGCCGACCGTCGTCGACGGCGTCGTCGCCCGTGACCGGGACCTGCCCGGCAAGCCGGCGCCGGACATGTTCCTGGCCGCCTGCGAGATGCTCGGCGCCGCGCCGTCCTCGGCCGTCGTGCTGGAGGACGCGCTGTCGGGTGTGGCCGCCGGTCGAGCCGGCGCGTTCGCGCTCGTCGTCGGCGTCGACCGGGGCGCCGGGACCGACGCCCTGCGCGAGGCCGGCGCCGACCTCGTCGTCGGCGACCTCGGCGAGCTCGTCCCGGACGGCGGATCGTCGTGAGGCGCACGGCGCCCGCGCACCTCGAGCTGCACCGCTTCCCGGTCGATCCGTGGCGGCTCGTCGAGCGGCAGTACGACCGTGCCGACCTCGGGCTCACCGAGACGCTCTTCGCCGTCGCCAACGGCTACATCGGTCTGCGCGCCAACCCCGAGGAGGGTCGAGACGCGCACAGCCACGGCACGTTCCTCAACGGGTTCCACGAGACGTGGTCGATCACGCACGCCGAGGACGCCTACGGGTTCGCCAAGGTCGGCCAGACCATCGTCAACGCACCCGACGCCAAGGTCATCAAGCTGTACGTCGACGACGAGCCGCTGCTCCTGTCGTCGGCCGACCTGGAGTCGTACGAGCGCGTGCTCGACCTGCGCGAGGGCACGCTGACGCGCGATCTCGTGTGGCGCACGCCCGGCGGCAAGCGGGTGCGGGTGCGCGCCCAGCGGTTCGTCAGCCTCGCCCACCGGCACCTCGCCGTGATGACGTTCGAGGTCACCCTGCTCGACGGTTCGGCGCCGATCGTCATCTCGTCGCAGCTGCTCAACCGCCAGGACGGCGAGGACGAGTACCACGTGACGACGGCTGCGCTCGGTGAGACCGTGGACCCGCGCCGCAACCGCACGTTCGGCCACCGCGTGCTCGTGCCGAAGCTGCACCGCGACGTCGACGGCGAGGCCGCGCTCGGCTACAGTTGCGCCAACAGCGGGATGACCCTCGCCTGCGTCCTGCGCCACCTCGTGGAGACGTCGGCCGCCCACGACATCGAGTCGACGGTCGCCCCGGACATCGCCAAGACGGTGCTGACGGCCAGGGTCCAGCCGGGCGAGACGGTCCGCGTCGTCAAGCTCGTCAGCTACCACACGTCGAGCGGTGTGCCGGTCGAGGAGCTCGCCGACCGCTGCTGTCGGACGTTGCGCCGGGCCGTCGCCGACGGCGTCGAGTCGCTGCTCGCCGAACAGCGGATGTGGCTGGACGGCTTCTGGGCCGCGAGCGACATCGAGCTGCGCGGTGACGACGCCGCCCAGCAGGCCATTCGCTGGAACTTGTTCCAGCTCGCCCAGGCCAGCGCGCAGGTGCAGCAGCACGGGATCGCCGCCAAGGGCGTCACCGGCAGCGGCTACGAGGGCCACTACTTCTGGGACACCGAGACGTACGTCATCCCGTTCCTGGCCTACACGAACCCGGAGGCGGCGCGGCGGTTGCTGCGCTTCCGCTGGCAGATGCTGCCGACGGCGCGCCAGCGGGCGCAGGTGCTCAACCAGCGCGGGGCGCTGTACCCGTGGCGCACGATCAACGGCGAGGAGGCGTCGGCCTACTACGCCGCCGGCACCGCGCAGTACCACATCAACGCGGCGATCGCCTTCGCCCTGAAGCGCTACCTCGACGCCAGCGGCGACATGGACTTTCTGGCCAACGAGGGCGCCGAGATGCTCGTCGAGACGGCCCGCCTGTGGGAGGACCTCGGGTTCTGGTCGGCCAACGGCGACGAGACGTTCCGCATCCACGGCGTCACGGGGCCGGACGAGTACACGACCGTCGTCAATGACAACCTGTACACGAACGTCATGGCCCGCTTCAACATGCGGTACGCGTCGCGGGTCGTCGAGCTGCTGCAGACGTGGGCCGACGAGTCGTACGACAGCCTGTGCCGGCGCCTCGCGCTCGCCCCGGAGGAGGTCGACACGTGGGTGCGCGCCGCCGACGCGATGTTCCTGCCGTACGACGAGGGGCTCGGCATCCACCCGCAGGACGACGGCTTCCTGGAGCTCGAACCGTGGAACTTCGCCGGCACGCCCGCCGCGGACTACCCGCTCCTGCTGCACTACCACCCGCTGGTGATCTACCGGCACCAGGTCCTCAAGCAGGCCGACGTCGTGCTGGCCATGGCGCTGCGCAGCGACCAGTTCCCGCTCGACGTGCGGCGCCGCAACTTCGACTACTACGACCCGATCACGACCGGTGACTCATCGCTGTCGGCATGCGTCCAGGCCATCGCGGCGGCCCAGATCGGCTACGACGACCTGGCCGTCGAGTACTTCCGCGAGGCCCTGTTCGTCGACCTCGCCGACACCCACGGCAACGCCAGCGACGGCGTGCACGTGGCCTCGGCCGGCGGGGTCTGGGGCACGGTGGCGTTCGGCTTCGCCGGGTTGTTCGACACCGGCACGTGCCTGCGCTTCACCCCGAGCCTGCCGTCGGCGTGGGAGGGCGTGTCGTTCCGCATGCAACGACATGGCTCGTGCCTGCTCGTCGAGATCGACGCCGACGGGTGCACGGTGACGGTGCTCGCAGGTGCTCCGGTGCCGATCGACCTCGGCACGGACACCACGCCCGACATCGCCCACGTCGCCGCCGGCACGTCCCAACGCATCGCCCGCATCCCCCTCGACTAGTGTCCTGACTCAGAAATAGCTCGCGTTGATGCGCAGGTTCGTTCATACTCGAGGATATGGCTGGTCGTGGACGTCCCAGAGCGCTGTTGACGGTGTCTGATGAGGATCGGGAGGTGCTGGCCCGTTGGTCGAGACGGCCGACGGCACCGCATTCGATCGCGCAGCGAGCCCGGATCGTGCTGCTCGCGGCGGACGGCCTGTCGAACAACGAGGT
>JACCUL010000486.1 GCA_013811855.1 Acidimicrobiia bacterium | reverse complement strand
GATCGATCCCGCCCGGCCCAGCCGGCCCACCCGGCGTCCCAACACCGCCCTGTCCGGGCTCGACGGGGCTGTCGTCCTGTGCCGGGGCCACGCCGGTGTACTGCTCGCCGCCGGGGCGGCCCCGCCCCGGGGTCGGTTCGAACGGCACCCAACCGACGCCGTCGAACCACACCTCCGGCCAGGCGTGGGCGTTCTTGCCGAGCACGTCGCGCGTGCCGCCGGTCTGGATCAGACCGGGCGTGAAGCCGACGGCCACGCGAGCCGGGATCCCGAGCGAGCGGGCCATGGCCGCGAACGTGCCGGCGAACTGCTCGCAGTAGCCGACGCGTTGGCGCAGGAACGCTTCGATGGCCGAGTTGCCGTGCCCCTGCTGCACCTCGAGGCTGTAGTCGAACTCCGTGCGGAACCAGTCCTGCAGGGCCTTCACGCGGTCATAGCTCGTCGGCTGACCGGACGTGACCTCGAGCGCTTGCTGGCGGACCGATCCGGGGAAGTCGTCGGGGAGCTCGAGGTACACGGCGTCGGGCGGCGCGGCCGTCGTCGCCGCCCGCAGGGTGCCGGCGTCGTAGGTGGGCATCGCCGAGCGGATCTCGAACAGGTCGCCGGTCGCCAGCTCGCCGTCGGTGGTCACGAGCGTCGATGTGTCCTCGCCCCAGCTCAGGTCGGCGCTTCTCGTGGACACCGCCACGGGATCGGCGGCCGCCGGAACCAGCTCGCCGCGCAGGGCGCGGATGCGGATGCGCTGCTCGTTGACCGTCGCTCCCGGCGGCGCCTCGGCCAGCTCACCGTCGGCGGACTCCAGCGGTCGTTCCGGGAGATCCCACGTACGGCCGTCGAACCGGGGGAGCGCGGTGACCCGCCAGTACGAAGCGGTCGACGCCCGGACGCTGAACAGCACGGTGTCGGTCCGCTTGACCAGCCGGCTGCGGATGTCGACGAGCGGGTTGACGACCTCGGTGACGCCACCGTTGCGGCCGCGGGTGTCGACGATGGCGGGTTCGTCCGCGCCAGGCAGGTTCGGACCGACGGCCCATGCGCCGAGCACGACGAGGGTGCCGGCGGCGCCGGCGGCCGGAAGGGTCACCCACACCGGGTGGCGGGCGCGGCCGAGGATCGTCCGCGGGGCTCGCGAGAAGCGAACGCGCAGGAGCGCGGCGGCGAGGAAGCCGGTGGCGACGAGCGCCAACGTCAACCCGACGCGGTGACGGCTGGCGCCGACGGCACCGACGAACACGAACAGCACACCGGCGGGCACCAGGGCTTCGCCGCGGGCGTGAGCGCGGAAGGCGAACGTGTCGCCGAGCAGCACGGCGATGGCCGTGCCGACGCTGGCCAGCAGCGACCAGCCGCCGAGGAACACGACGGGGGCGACGGCGTCGCGGAACTGCGTGCGCACGAGGCCGAGGTCGGCGCGGGCGATGGTCCACGTGTCGCCGGTCGGGAACAGGGGCGTGAACGTCTCGGGGTAGTTCAGGCGGGCCACGGTCCACGCCAGCGCGATGACCACGAGGGCCACGCCGAGCGCGGCAGGGATGCGGACGTACCGGACGAGCAGCGACATGCCGTGGCCGACGACGACGATGACGATGAGATGGGTGGCGAAGCTCCACCCCGCGAAGACGCGCGCGAAGCCGAGCGCGGCGACGGCCGAGTAGACGGCCAGCCCGAGGGTCGCCGCGAGATCGGCCAGCAGCCGCCGGTCGCCGGCAACAGCGTTCACGGGTGCGCTCCGACGGTCTCGGGGACGGTGACGTCGCGGCGCAGCGGGTCGCGGGCCCGCGCGTCGAGCCGTCCGACGCCGGCGAGGAGCTCCCAGCCGGTCAGGAAGTCGGGCTCGCTGCGAGCATCGACCGTCAGCAGACCGACGTGGCGGGACGGCGCCTCCATCGTGAAGACGCCCAGCGAGGTCAACGTGGGATCGCCGACGCGTTCCAGCGCCGCCCACGGGGCCGACGATCCGCGGGGCGTGATGACCACGACGAGTCCGAGCCCCTCGCCGGGATCGCGATCGACGGGCACGGTCGGACGCGTGCTCCGGGCGACGTGGGCCAGCAGGTGGAGGGTCGTGGCGGCGACGTCGGGACCGCGCAGGTCGGCGCCATCGGTGGTCACGAAGCGCGTCGTCAGCCCGGCCCGGTCGGCGCTGTGCACGACGCTGGCCGCAGCCGTGACGGCTCGTTCGAACCCCTCGACCTCGGCTTCGGTCGAGCCGACGTGCTGGTCGAGCAGGACGACGCAGCGCCGCAGGCCCTCGACGCTGTGCTGGCGCACCTTCAGCTCCTCGGAGCGGGCCGAAGCCCGCCAGTGGATCGTGCGGGGCTCGTCGCCGTCGACGTAGTCACGCAGGCTGTGGAAGTCGCCCGGCCCGAGTCGCCTGGCCAGGGCCAGCAGATGGCGGCCGAGGACGCCCTGGCCGAGCTCCGGCATCTCCAGGAGGTACGCCCGCGGGGAGACGAGGACCTGCTCGGGGCCGGCGACCTCGGTAACCGTGCGGGCCAGCCCGACGACGTCGTGGCGCACCGCGGTGAGCGGCCCGACGGTGAGCACGCCCCGGCGCTCGGTGGGGATGCGGTAGCCGGCGCTGACCTGCTCGGCCTCCCGGAGCGGGGCCACGAACATCCGTGCCGTCCGGTCGGGGCCGACCGGTTCAACGAGCTCGAACGAGGGTGACCGTCGTTCCGCTGTGGCCACGACCTCGACCCGCCCGACGTCGCCCGCGGTCAGCACAGATGGACGGATCCAGCGGTGGACGGTGACCCGCGGCCGGCGCAGCGCCACCGCGACGACGGCGATGACGGCGGCGATCCCCAGCGCGGCGCCGATCACGTACAGCTCGATGACCCCGAAGGTGCGCCCGACGACGACGGCCGTCACGGCGCCGGCGAGGACCGTCCATCCCTGGCGGGTCGGTTGCGGGCGAGCCATGCCGGAGCGGTCGATCAGCGCGTCGTCGGAACGGGAACTTCGGCGAGGATCTCCCCGATGGCGTCGTTCGGGTCGAGCCGGGCACCACGATCGGTGCGCAGCAGCAGGCGATGGGACAGCGCCGGCACGGCCATGGTCTTGACGTCGTCGGGCGTGGCGTAGTTGCGGCCGCGAGCCGCGGCGTGGGCGCGAGCGGCGGCGGACAGCTGCAGGGTGGCCCGGGGCGAGAGGCCGAGCTCGATGGCCGGGTGGCGGCGACTGGCGTCGGCGATGTCGACGAGGTAGTTCTTCAGGGCGTCGGCGAGGAAGACCGCCCGAACGTTGTCGACCATCGACATGACCTCGCTGGTCGACACGACCGCGGTCAGCTTGGGCAGCGACTCGATGGCCCCCCGGCCGTCGAGGATCGACATCTCGGCGGCGCGACCCGGATAGCCGAGGGCGATGCGCAGGAGGAAGCGGTCGAGCTGGCTCTCGGGCAGCCGATAGGTGCCCTCCTGGTCCACCGGGTTCTGGGTCGCGATGACCATGAACGGCGGCGCCAGGCTGCGGGTGGCGCCGTCGACGGTGATCTGGCGTTCCTCCATCGCCTCCAGCAGTGCCGATTGCGTCTTCGGTGACGCCCGGTTGATCTCGTCGGCGAGGACGATGTTGGCGAACAACGGGCCGGGTTGGAAGCGAAACTGCTCGTTCGAGCGCTGGTAGATGCTCACGCCGACCAGGTCGGCGGGCAGCAGGTCCGGCGTGAACTGGACCCGTTTCCAGGCGCAGTCGATCGACGCCGCCAGCGCCTTGGCCAAGCTGGTCTTGCCGACGCCGGGGACGTCCTCGATGAGCAGGTGGCCCTCGGCCAGCAGGCACATGATCGCCAGCTCGATCGGTTCCATCTTGCCGTGGACGACCTGGGCCACGTTGGCCGCGATGGCGTCGAAGAGGGTGGCGAATCGGGTGCTGGGGGCGCCTGGCGTGGCCTGATCCGCCTGTACAGAACCGGGAGGGGAGCTCACCGGGGAGAGAGTAGAGGGTCACCCCCGAAGGACTGGCGCGGACAGGGGTCGGCCGGCACACCGCGTCTCTGAGTACGGTCGCACGGAGTGGTGGCGTACCTGGCGATCTCCGTGTCCACGGACCGTCTGTCGGCCGGCATCGTCGACGACGACGGGAGCGTCGTCGTGCGCGATCGCGTCGCCACGCCGCATCGGGACGTGTGGCCGGCGCTGCACCGGCTGGTGCGGCGGGTCGTGGCCGCCAACCCCGACGATGCCGATGCGCCGATCGTGTGCGGGGTCAGCTGCGAGGGTCCCCTGGACGACGCCGCCGGGACCGTGTCGCCGATGCACATGGCGGTGTGGCGCGACTTCGCCCTGCGCGAGCGGGTGCGCGACTTGGCCGGGCTGCCCACCGTCATCGGCACGACGGCCGAGGCGCGTGTCCTCGCCGAACGGTGGGTCGGTGTGGCCAAGGACGTCGAGAACGTCATGGTGCTCGTGATGTCCGATGCCGTCGAGGCCGGCGTCGTCGTCAACGACCGGTTGCTGCGCGGGCGCCTCGGCAACGCCGGGCAGCTCGGTCATCTCGTCGTCGAACCCGACGGCCTACCGTGCCCGTGCGGTGGGCTCGGCTGCCTGACCCCGTACGTGTCGGCGGCCTCGCTCGAGGTCGAGACGAACCGTCCGCTGCGCCGGGCGCCGGCGTCGATCGTCGAGCGGGCCGGCGTCATGACCGGTCGGGCCGTCGCGTCGGCGGTCGCCGTCTTCGACCTGCAGTCGGTGTTGCTGGCCGGCGCCGTGCCGTCCACCTTCGCCACGCCGTTGCTGGAGGCGGCGCGGCGGGAGCTCGATCAGCGCAGCCGGCTCGTCCACCTGCGCTCGGGCGTCGACCGTCTCGAGCACCGCGTCGAGCTCGATCTCACCGTGCTCGGCTCGGAGGCGGCGCTCGTCGGTGCCGCCGCGCTGGCCAAGTGGCACGACCCCGACCGGTACGATCCGGCGGGATGAACCCGACGTACGGCGCGGAGGCCACGGCGTACCGCGAGAAGGTCGGAGCGTTCCTCGCCGAGAAGCTGCCGGCGGACTGGGGCGGTACGGGTCGGCTGCAGGGCGACGAGCTCGACGAGTTCGTGGCGTGGTGGCGCAGCGTGCTGTACGAGGCCGGGTACCTGGCGCCCGGGTGGCCCGTCGCGTACGGCGGCGGCGGCCTGAGCGCGCTGGAGCAGGTGATCATCGCCGAGGAGTTCGCCAGGGCCGGCGTGCCGACCGGCGGGCCCAACGACGTGTTCGGCATCCAGATGCTCGGCAACACGCTGCTGCTGTGGGGGACCGAGGAGCAGAAGCTGCACCACCTGCCGCGCGTCTTGGCCGGAGAGGACCGCTGGTGCCAGGGGTACTCGGAGCCGAACGCCGGCTCGGACCTCGCCAGCCTGGCGCTGCGCGCCGAGCTCGACGGCGACCAGTGGATCCTCAACGGCCAGAAGATCTGGACCTCCGCCGGACATTTGGCCGACCACATCTTCACGCTGGCCCGCACCGATCCCGACGCCCCCAAGCACAAGGGCATCTCGTTCCTGCTCGTCGACATGCGTCAGCCCGGCATCGAGGTCCGCCCGATCCGCATGATCTCAGGCGCCAGCGAGTTCAACGAGGTCTTCTACACCGACGCCACGTGCCAGCGCGGCGACGTCGTCGGCGGCGTCAACAACGGGTGGGCCGTGGCCATGAGCCTGCTCGGCTTCGAGCGGGGCGAGGCGGCGGCGACGGTGCCGATCCGCTTCCAGGCTGAGCTCGACCGCCTGTTCCTGCTGGCCAGGGAACGGGGCCGCGACACCGATCCCCTGATCCGCCAGCGCCTGGCGTGGTGCTACAGCAAGGTCCAGGTGATGCGCTTCCTCGGCATGCGGACGCTGACCCGGTTCCTCGCCGGCCACCACCCCGGACCGGACGGGGCGATCACGAAGCTGTACTGGAGCGAGTACCACCGCGTGGTCACCGAGCTCGCCGTCGACCTCCTCGGCGCCGCGGCGCTGGTGCCGACGGGGCGTTCGCCGTCGAGCGCGTTCCAGACCGACGACGCGGGCGCCCCGAACTCGTCGGCGTCATGGGTCGACACGTTTCTCAACGCCAGGGCCGGGACGATCTACGCCGGGTCGTCGCAGGTCCAGCGCAACATCATCGGCGAGATGGTCCTCGGCCTGCCCAAGGAGCCGCAGGCCCCCATGGTGATGAAGGAGCCGCAGGCTCCGGCATGAGGACGGGGTGGGCGGTCCTGCGTGCCGTCGCACCACGGCCGGCGCTGTGGCCGACGGCGCTGCGGCAGTGGCGGCGTACCGTGCCGTCGGGCTGGTGGCGGCGGTGGCCGTTCCTGCCCGTGCCGGCAGGGGAGTACGTGCGGTTCCGGTTGTCGACGCAGTACGGCGATTCGCAGACCGTTCCGTCGTCTGCCGATGTGCTGAACTACCTGGCGTGGTGCCGGCAATGGGGATGACGAGGCGGAGACGCCGGGGCTGACATGCGGAGCGCGCTCGTCCTCAACGCCAGCTTCGAGCCGCTCAGCGTGGTTCCGGCGCGCCGGGCCGTGTGGCTCGTGTTCGCCGAGAAGGCCGATCTCGTCGAGGAGGACGGCACCGAGCTGCACTCGCCGTCGATCACGTTGCCCAGCCCGCTGGTGATCAGGCTGCGGTACATGGTGAAGGTGCCGTACCACCGCAGGACCGCCCTGTCGCGCCGGGCGGTGTTCGCCCGGGACGACTACCGCTGCCAGTACTGCGGCACGGTGGCCGACTCGATCGACCACGTCCTGCCGCGGTCGCGCGGCGGCGAGCACATCTGGGAGAACGTGGCCGCGGCGTGCCGTCCGTGCAACCTGGCCAAGCGTGATCGCACACCCGACGAGGCCGGGATGCGCCTGGCCCGCCCGTGCCGGGCGCCCCGCTCGTCGTCCTGGGTCGTGGTCAGCGTGGCCCGGGTGCCGGAGGCGTGGAAGCCGTACCTGGCGCTGGCGTCCTGAACCGCGGCTTCGGCTGATGCCGGTCGACGTCCGGTCGTGGCGCGGGTCGGCCGCGGGCTTCCACGCCCGTTCGGTCCCCGAGCCGGCGGCGCGGGCGCTGTGGGTGTTCGAGGTCGACCGGCCGGCGCTCGTGCTCGGCTCGTCGCAACCGCTCGCCCACGTCGACGCTGACGCCTGCGCGGCCGCCGGCGTCGAAATCGTGCGCCGGCGCAGCGGCGGCGGCGCCGTGCTGCTGCGGCCGGGGGAGGTCGTCTGGTTCGACGTGATCGTGCCGCGTGACGTCCTGGCGGCCGCGGGCGTGGTCGACGACGTGGCGGCGTCGATGGTCTGGTTCGGCCGCCACGTCGCCGACGCGCTCGGCGGACTCGGCGTGGAGGCGACGGTGCACGACGGACCGATGGTGCGCCCGCCGTGGTCGGGCCACGTCTGCTTCGCCGGCCTCGGCCCGGGGGAGTGCTCGACGGCGACGGGCAAGCTCGTCGGCATCAGCCAGCGCCGCACCCGTGGCGCAGCCCGGTTCCAGTGCGCTGTCCACACGCGATGGGCTCCCCACGAGCTGGTCGCCCTCCTCGCCCGGCCGCTCCCCACGGGTGAACTGCCCGGAGTGGCGACGGTCCCGGCGGATGTCGCGGCGGACGTGTCGGCCGTCGTCGCCGACGAGCTCGCGTAGCGGCCGCGGCCCGCGCCCGGCGGCGGACGCGATCTGTGTCACCGCAGGTCACCGCATTCGACCCGTGCGGTGACACAAAACCCTATCTGAGGGGTGAAGTGGAGGAAAGTGGTTGACAGAGGGGAATAAAGGGGGACAGAGTGGGGGTCTTGGTGGGGACCGTCCCGGGTCCCCCAGCGAGGCAGCCGTCCGGGACACATCGGTCAGAAAGGTGTGGAGCGCGCACGATGTTCGTCGGGGTCCACGAGCGCCAACTCGACGAGAAGGGTCGCTTGGCGTTGCCGGCCGCCTACCGCACGTTCGTCGGCGACTCCTGCTACCTCGTCTTCGGCGACGACCGCTGCGTCGACGTGCTGGCCCGCGACGAGTTCGAACGGGTGGCCCGCGACATCATGGACCAGGTCCGTCGCGGCGAGGCCACCCGCAACCGCCAGCGGGCGTTCGCCCACTCGGCCACCCTGGTCTCGCTCGACAAGCAGGGTCGCATCACCATCGGCGACGAGCTGCGCAGCTACGCCCACCTCGATCCCGGCTCCCGGGTCATCGTGTCCGGCAACCTCGACCGGGCCGAGCTCTGGTCGGCCGACC
>JACCUL010000445.1 GCA_013811855.1 Acidimicrobiia bacterium | reverse complement strand
GCTCGTAGCGATCCAGGTCGACTTCGATGTCGTCAAACTCGTAGACCATCGTGTCCTCCTGGGGGCTACCAGTGTCGCCCATCGGGAGCGGCGACGCTCGCTCGGATTCCCGAGGAGGGCGTGGCGTCGGCCACCCTGTACGGGACGCAACCTCCGACGCCGAACCAAAGGGGAGACCAACATGCAGCTCGACGGCAAGGTGGCGATCGTCTACGGGGCCGCCGGCTCGATGGGTGGTGCCGTCGCCAGGGCGTTCGCCGCCGAAGGCGCACGGCTGTTCCTCGCCGGGCGCACGCTGGCCACGGTGCAGGCGCTGGCCGACGAGGTGCGCGCCAACGGTGGACGGGCCCAGGCCGCCGAGGTCGACGTCGACGATCGGGACAGCGTCGAGTGGCACGGCGACGAGGTCCTCGACGCGGCCGGGCGGATCGACGTGTCCTTCAACGCCGCCGGCATGGACGCCGTCCAGGAGTCGGCGCTCGTCGACATGTCCCTCGACGACTTCATGACCCCGATCACCGAGGCGGCACGGCGCCACTTCATCACGATGACCGCGGCGGCGCGGCGGATGGCGCCACAGGGCGCAGGTGCGATCGTGACGCTGACGTCGTCGGCGGCCAAGGAGTGGCGTCACCGGATGGGCGGGTTCAGCCTCGGCTGCGCCTCGATCGAGGTGCTCACCCGCACCCTCGCCGGCGAGCTCAAGGGATCCGGCGTGCGGGTGGCGTGCATCCGCGCCAACTTCACGCCGGAGACGGCGCGGGGGATCCCCGACGGCGCCACCGACCCCCTGCTCGCCGACACCCTGCTCCCCCGCCTGCCGCGGCTGGACGAGGTCGCCGCGGCGGCCGTCTACCTGGCGTCGGACCGGGCTGGCGCCACGACGGGCGCCGTGCTCGACCTCACCTGCGGGGCCATCGTCAGTTGAACCCGGCCTCCTCGACGGGCTGCTGACGCCACCGAACAAGACACGGCACCGATGAAGGCCCCGCCTCTCGGCTCGGCCTCTTACTCAACGGGCTGGCCGGCGTCCTTCCAGGCGTTGAACCCGCCGTCGAGGTGGGCCACGTTCTCGTAGCCCATGTCCTGCAGCGCGGCCGCGGCCAAGGCCGAACGCCCGCCGCCGGCGCAGTGCAGGATGACCCGGCGTGACGGGTCCAACGGGTCCTGGTGGTAGGCGCTGGTCGGGTCGGCGCGGAACTCGAGCATCCCGCGAGGGATGTGCACCGAACCCGGGATCTTGCCGGCGCTGACCTCCTCGGCTTCGCGGACGTCGACGACGACGGCGTCGCCGGCCGACAGCTCGGCGGCCACCTCCTCGACCGTCAGGTTCTCGACCCGACCCTTGGCGTCGGTCACCATCTCGGCTGCTGACTTGCTCACGTCGTCCCCTTCGTTGCGGTGTGCGTGTGGATCGCCTTCCTACACCACGTCCGCTCGTCGGGTCACCACGGGGCGGCGGCCTGATTGGGGATGGCGTGCTCGGTGCAGTAGCCGGCGTAGAGGTGGTGGACGAGCTGCTCGCCGTAGACCGGGTTGAGCCGCGACAGGGTGGCCTCCAGACTGTGCTGGTCGGCGGTGTACATCGACAGCAGCATCTGGCGAAACTGGTGGTCGAAGGTGTCGTCGAGGCGACCGGCACCGACGAGCACGTCGCCGGCGCCGTCCCAGTCCTCGCCGAGGAAGCGGCGGTCGAACTCGGCCATGAAGGCTCGGAGGGCGCGGACGTCGTCGGCGTGCAGGGCCAACGGTGCGGGCGTCAGGATGGCCTCGAGCTTGGTGAAGTCCCGGTTGTCGAGCGTCAGGTCGATGGAGTTGGCGCTGGTGAAGCTGTCCGTGGCGCCGTTCGGCTCCAGGAGGACCGGGACCACCACCAGCCGACCGCTGTTCACCAGCCGGACGGCGTGCTGGTACTCCTCGTGGATCCACGACGTCTTGCCTCGGCGCCCGGTCATCAGGTCGGCCGACAGCTCGGTCAGCAACAGCACGTAGAACGTGCACTCCTGCAGCGCGGCGATGAACGCCGGCACCTGGAAGTATCCGTCGGCGTCCTCGTCGAGGTTCTCGAGGTCGAGGAAGGCGCGGTAGCCGAGACCGCGAACGTGGTCGGCCATCGCGAGTACCAGGTCCCGCGTCGACTGACCGGCCCACTTGTACGAGATGAAGACGCCCGGCGGATAGCCGAACCAGAGCGGGCTCGTCTCCTTGCGGATCGCGGCCAGGCCGAGCATCGCCACGCGGACCGGGAGCAAGCCCTTCTGCCACGCGATGCGGTTGACCGTCTCGGCGTCGGCGCCGTCGAGCTCGACCATGAGGTCCTGGATGCTGTCCACGTCTCCTCCATCGACCGACCATCGCTGGGAACGGCACAGCTTCGCGTTCGCCAGTGCGCGGTGCTGGTGGATTCCTTCCCGCGTCAGGCCGGCTGGGCCCCAGGGTCGTCGTGGCGCGCCTCGTCGATGCCGTTGAGCACGACGGCAATGAACGGGACCGCGAAGACGGTGCCGACGAGCCCGAACAGCGACCCACCGACGGCGACCCCGAGGAGGATGACCAGCGGGTGCAGCTGTAGGGCCCGGCTGTAGACGATCGGGGCCAGCAGGTCGTTGTCGAGTTGCTGCACGACGATGGCGACGCCAGCGACGATCAGCGCAGGGACGGCGCCGGCCGTGACGAGCGCGACGAGCACGGCGATGACGCCCGCGACGACGGCCCCGACGATCGGCACGAACGCGGCGAGGAACGTGATCAACATGATCGGCGCGACGAGGCTCGAACCGACGGCCAGGGACGCGTCGCCGACGGTCACCGACTCCACGGCGCCGAGCAGGGCGGCGCCCCGCAGGTACCCGCCGATGGCGGTCCACGCCCGCCCGCCGACGCGGCGGGCCAGCGGCTGCCGGCGGACCGGGAACAGGGCCACGGCGCGATCGAACATGCGGGGACCGTCCTTGAGGAAGAAGAACGTCACGATGACGGCGAGCAGCGATCCGATGACGACCTCGACGGCGATGATCGCCCCGGAGACCAGCCGGTCGTCGCCGGATCCGATGAACGAGGACAGCGTGTCGCCCGCCTGCTCGCGCCAGCGCTCGACGTCGGAGCGGGAGACGTCGAACGGGCCGTCCTCGACGAGCCAGTCCGTGACGTCGTCGACTCCTTCGCTCAGCGTCGGGCCGAGGTCGTCGAGCTCGCCGCCCACGGCGACGCCGATCACCGCCGCCGCCCCGGCCAGCACGATCAGGAAGCCGAGCAG
>JACCUL010000421.1 GCA_013811855.1 Acidimicrobiia bacterium | reverse complement strand
CGACAACCTGGGCGTCGCCAGCGTCGACGTCGGGATCCAGAACACGGCCACCAGCCAGTGGTTGCAGGGTGACGGGACCTTCGGGCCCGCCTTCGCCACGCGCAACGCCACGCTGGCCAGCCCGGGGACGACAGCGACGAACTGGTCGCTGTCGGTCAGCCTGCCCGACGGGTCGTACCTGATGAGCGTCGGGGCGACCGACGGCGCCGGCAACGTCGACGCCTCCCGGGCGACCCGGAACTTCTCGGTGAACACCGCGCCGCCGGACACCGTGCCGGCTGACGGCACGATCACTTCGCCGGCCAACAACGCGACGCTCAACGACGCCACGCCGACCATCACCGGTGGAGCGACGGACAACGTCGGTGTCGGCCAGGTCCAGGTCTCGATCAGGAACATCACCACCGGCCAGTACCTGCGGCCCGACGGAACGTTCCAGGCGGCGTTCGTGGCGATCAACGCCACGGTCGCTTCGCCCGGCGCGACGTCGACGACGTGGGAGTACACGCCGACGGTGAACCTGGCCAACGACCAGTACCGCGTGGAGGTCCGGGCTAAGGACACGTCGAACAACCTCGATCCGACGCGACCGACCGTGCGCTTCGTGATCGCCGCATGATCTCACCGAGCTGCCGGGTCACCTCGTCGACGACGAGGTGACCCGGATGGCCCGCCACAGGCGGGTCGGCAGCTTCATCCTCGCCTGTTCTCGTGCCGACGGTGACGCCGGTGCGACCCACGGGCGGTTCGCCTCGGGCTGGTCACCACCGCTTTCGTCTCCGTCGCGTTGGCCGCCGGGCTCGAGGCAACCGCCCCTGGTGGCTTCCGCGATCGGCTGGGTCGGATGACCCGGCACCGCGGCGGTCCGGCGAGTGCGCCTACGTGGCGTCCTGCTCGATGGCGTCGAGGAAGAGGTCGACGTCGTCCTCCTCGCCGCCGATGAGCCAGATCACCAGGCCCCCGTCGTCGTCATCGTCGTCCGTCCACGGCAGGACACCGTCGACCGGGTAGCGGTCGACGGTGATGTCGTCGGAGTCCGTCTCGACCGGCGCGATGACGGCGAGCTCGACTTCCGCATCGGGCGGCTGGTCGTTGAGGATGTCGATGAGCTCGCGGACGTTCATCGGTGACTCGCTTTCGTGATCTCGCCGGTCACAGCTCGCCGAGCCAGTCGGTGGCCTGCTCCAAGAGGTACAGGCTGACCCGCTTGCAGCGCTCCAGATCGGCGGCCACCGAGTTGTCGTTGTTGAGGTAGACGTCGGACAGGTCGACGTTGGTCCGCGCCACCATCGACAACGAGCGCTCGGGAGCGTCGGTGACGCTGTGGAACGAGTCGATGGCCGACACCTCGACCGGGAGCTCGACGCCGCCGACGCCGGCCAGCTCGGTGGCCAGCACGAGGAGGTCGGGCGGGTCCGGGAGCGGGGGCAGCGTCCACGTGAACACGAGCGGGAACGTGAACCCGGCCGGCGGTGACTCGTCGATGTCCTCGAGCTTCATCACCTCGTCCTCGAACCCGAGCATCGCCCGCGGGTCGACGTCGAGCGAGAGGTGCAGGTCGATGGGTCCGCTGCACGCTTCCTCGGGGTGGAGGTCGACCTCCCAGAGCTGGCGGAGCGAGTAGGTCTCGACGAAGTGCCGCTCGTCGTGGACGTGGAAGCCGTGATCGATCGCCTGACTCTTGAGGTCGGCGACGAACCCGGCGACGTCAATGACCGCCACCGCGGTCCCTTCGGCAGAGCACGCCGTGACACTACCGTCCGCCTCGTGTCCGCCTCCCGAGCGCCGCTGGCCGCGGTGGCCTTCGACGTCGGTGAGACGTTGATCGACGAGACGCGGATCTGGTCACGGTGGGCCGACCGTCTCGGCGTCACCCGCCTGACGTTCCTCGGCGTGCTCGGAGCGATGGCCGCGGCTGGCCGACCGCACGGCGACGCGTTCCAGCTGGTGCGGCCGGGGCTCGATCTGCGGGCCGAGATCGCCCGTTGGGCGGTAGATGACCCGGCCGGCGGGCGCGAGAACTTCGACGTCGACGACCTCTATCCCGACGTGCGCCCGTGCTTCGCGGAGCTGCACGCGGCCGGCCTCGCGGTGGTCATCGCCGGCAACCAGCCGCCGCAGGCCCGAGCCGCCCTCGAGGCGATGGACCTCGGCGTCGAGCGGATCGTGATGTCCGACGACATCGGGGTGCACAAGCCCGATCCCGCCTTCTTCGCCACTGTCGCCGACGTGGCCGGCGTCGAGCCGGCGCGCCTGGCGTACGTCGGTGACCGCGTCGACAACGACATCGTCCCCGCCCGGCGGGCCGGGATGCGCGCCGTGCTCGTCCGGCGCGGGCCGTGGGGCCATCTCCACGCCGAGTGGCCCGAAGCCGCCGAGGCCGAGCACGTCGTCGACACGCTGATCGGGCTGGCGGCCCTGCTCACCGGCCCGTGAACTGGGCGCACGGATAGGATCCACGCCTCCCGGGCGCATAGCTCAGCTGGTCAGAGCGCTTCCCTTACAAGGAAGATGCCGGGGGTTCGAGTCCCTCTGCGCCCACTAAAACCCCAGGTAGATGCGCTGCGAGGACCGTGACATTTCCACACCGGCGCCGCGGAGAGCACGGAGGGGAGCAGTGGAACGTGGCCGCATGGAGGGGCGGCGACGTCCTAGCGCTGATGCGCGCCGGGGACGTCCCCGCCACCCGCTCGTTCTCCGACTCGATCGCGACGCGGGCGTCAGCGAGGCCCGTCGCCGTCCCCGCTTCGACGGCGGGGTCGGCACACCCGGTAAACGGAACGGCCGCGTACGAGGGGCTACCGTTGTTGAACCTCGGTGCGATCACAACAGTTTGCGTGCGCGCATACCGAACGGCGCGGCCCCCACCCCGACGTCGACCTCGCCGGTGGCTGGCGAGCGCCCGGCGCTCAGACCGTGAACGTGACCCAGGCGTCGGGGTCCTGCCGCTTGCCGGCGGTGTCCACGGCTCGAGCCGAGACCCCGTAGCTGCCTGGGGGCAGGGTCATCGAGATCGACCATCCCGTCGACGCCGAGCCGCGTGCGGACAGGGTTGCGTCGAACTGGCGGAACGTCGTCGCCCACGTGCCGTCGGGCTGCCGCCATCGGAGGGTCGCCCGGTCACGTATGGCGATGCGCACCCGGTCGACCCCGACGTCGTCGGTGGCCTGACCGGCGAACGACACCGGTGACGGCACCCTCGCGTTGCTCGCCGGCGTGGTGACCGTCGCCACCGGGGTGGCGACATCGCCAGGCGGAGGATCACCGTCGAAGCAGGTCCCCGACGCCGAGTCGGTGAAGGTCGAGCCGGCCTCGGCGACGAACCGGGTGCTCCAGGAGGTCGGCGTGAGATCGGTCAGAACTGCGCCGAGGGTCCCGTGCCGGCGCACCAGTGGGGCGGGGGCGTTCCCCGTGTAGTAGTAGCTGCCGATCACCCCGCCCGTCCCCGCGATGAACTCGGTGACGCCGTCGGGGTCGACTGTCCCGCTGGCGTTGATTGGGGGGTAGCGCATGTAGTCGCCGTTGTCGTTGCCGGCGAATAGCAACTCGACGTCGTATCGGTCGAGCAGCTCGTAGAGCGGCGCCATCTTCGCGATGTTGCCGAACTGACCCTGGCTCCATCGCGGGTGGTGCCAGTAGGCGGCCTGGCAGATGTTGGTGTCGGCCCTCAGTCGCCCCTCCAGCCACACATACTGCGGTGAGCCGGGACCGCACCCGCCGTGCTGTTCGCACATCGAGTTGATCGAGTACATCTGCCAGCCGTTGATCGACCAGGAGTAGTAGGGCGCGATCGGATCGAAGTAGCCGTAGTAGCCGGCGGCGTTCGTGGTGTTGTACTCGTGGTTGCCGGGGGTTGGCTTCATTCTCGGTTTGAGCGCCCCCCACACCGGGTCGAAGCAGTTGGCGAACTCGCTCACCGATCCGGTCGGCGCGACCAGGTCGCCGAGCATCATGACCGGAGCATTGCCCGCGGCCACCACATCCCGTGCCGCGGTTGCCGCCGACTCGCCGTTGAGACAGCGGGCGGCGTCGCCGAGCGCCCACACCTGGACAGTGACGGCTTGCACCGGTGGCCCTGAGACCGCCGCGGCTCCGGTCGCAGCTGTGAACAGCCCGACGCACATTGTCGACACCCGGGCCCAACGTGCCATTCGCAATCCTCCTGCTCGCCCGAGCGGTCGCCCCAACCCTAGCTAGTGGCCCCCGCGCCGAAATGCCAGAGAAGTGAGCATCGAGGGAGGGTCGTGTCTATCCCCGCTGGCAATTCGGCCCGGCGATCGTGACG
>JACCUL010000408.1 GCA_013811855.1 Acidimicrobiia bacterium | reverse complement strand
CCACGGGGTCGCCGTCGGCGGCGCGACGACCGTCGTGCGCACGGCGACGCTGGCCGAGCCCGGCGGGCGCTGGGTCAGCCTCGACGGTGTGGAGCTGACGTCGCACGCCGCCACCCCGTCGCTCCGGGCCGTTGTGCGGCTGTCGTTCCTCGGCGAGCGACGGATCGCCACCGCCGTCCTGCTCCCACACGAGCACGACGGCTCGCCGCTCCCCGTGCTGCTCGACCCGTACGGCGGACCGCACGGGCCGCGCGTCGTCCAGGCCCACAACGCCCACCTCGGCTCGCAGTGGTTCGCCGACCAGGGCTTCGCCGTGGTCGTGGCCGACGGCCGGTCGACGCCGGGCCGTGGTTCGGCGTGGGAGCGGGCCGTGCACCTGGACCTCGCCACGGCCGTGCTCGACGACCAGGTGGAGGCGCTGCAGCGGGCGGCCGAGGAGCACGGCGTGCTCGACCTGGAACGGGTGGCGATCCGCGGCTGGAGCTTCGGCGGGTACCTGGCGGCGCTGGCCGTGCTGCGACGGCCCGACGTCTTCCACGCCGCCGTCGCCGGCGCGCCCGTCACGGAGTGGCGGCTCTACGACACCTACTACACCGAGCGCTACCTCGGCGATCCGAACGAGCGGCCCGAGGTGTACGACGCCAGCTCACTGCTCCCCCTGGCCGACGGGCTGTCCCGGCCGCTGCTCTTGATCCACGGCCTGGCCGACGACAACGTCGTGGCCGCTCACTCGCTGCAGCTGTCCTCGGCGCTCCTCGCCGCCGGCCGGCCCCACGAGGTCCTGCCCCTCGTCGGTGTCACGCACATGACGCCCCAGGAGACGGTGGCCGAGCACCTGCTGCTGCACCAGCTCGACTTCCTCCGTCGTGCGCTGGGCATCGCGGCTGATGACTACGGTGCCCCGTGATGGAGGAGCGCCTCGCGGAGCTGTACGAAGGCGTGGCCGTCCACGCCACCGCGGACCGCGAGCACATGGCCGCCCTCGAGCTCCTGGCCCTGGTGATGCTCGCCGACTCGCACCTCAGCGAGGGGGAGATCGGCGTCCTGCGGGAGCTCACCGAGGACTGGCGGGGGACCGCGTTCTCCTTCGAGCAGTACCTCGGTCAGGCCGTGGCGCGGGCCCGGGCGGCGTTCGTCGGCGACTCGGTGGCCGAGCTGCTCGACGACATCGACGGGCGCATCACCAGCCGTGTGCTGCGGCGGGCCCTGTTCTCGGCGGCCCGTGAGCTGGCCGGCGCCGACAGTGACGTGACGCCCGAGGCGGGCTCACTGCTCTCCGACATCGCCGTCCGCTTCGGCTGACCGGCGGCCGATCGCCACCCGATCGCGGCCGGCCAGGTCCGGTCGAATCTCGACCGTCTCGTACCCGGCGTCCGTCAGCAGGGTCTCAACGGCGACGCCCTGGTCGGCGCCGATCTCGAGCACCAGCCAGCCACCCGGCCGCACCCAGGCCGGGGCGTCGGCGACGAGCCGGGTGATGGCGCTCAGCCCGTCCGGACCGGCGAACAGCGCGGCGTGTGGTTCCCACGCGACGACGCCGGCGTCGACGTCGGCCGTGTCGTCGGCGACGTACGGCGGATTGGCGACGGCCAGGTCGAGCACGGTGTCGGCCGGGAGGGCGGCGAACCAGTCGCCCCGCGCGACGCGGACGTTGGCCGCCCGGCGCCCGATGCCGGCGAGGTTGGCCGAGGCGAGCGCCAGCGCGTCGGCATCGACGTCGGTGATCCACACCGCCACGCCGTCGATGGGCAGCTCGTCGGCCAGTGCCAGGCCGATGGCCCCCGAGCCGGTGCCGAGGTCGGCCACCGTGACCGGCCGCGGCAACGCGGCCGCCAGCTCGATCGCCACCCCGGCGACGACCTCCGTCTCGGGCCGCGGGATCAGGACCCGTCGATCGACGGCCAGGTCGAGGCGGCGGAAGCTCCACCGGCCGAGCACGTAGGCCAGCGGCTCGCCGGCGTCGTAGCGGGCGAGCATGGCGTCGAGGTGGGCCACCATGGGCTGGGTGGCCCGCTCGTCGAGCACGTCCTCGATGCGATCGCACCCCGCCGCCACCTCGCACATCCAGCGCGCCGCGGGACGGTCGACGAGTCGCTCGGCCGTCCGGGCGAGCAACCGGCGCCACGTCGTCGTGGCGGCGGCGCGGTCAGTCATCGTTGTCGTCGGCGAGCTGGCGGGCCCGCTCGTCGGCGGTCAGCGCGGCGACGACTGCATCGAGGTCGCCGGCCAGCACGTCGGCCAGCCGGTACACCGTGAACCCGATGCGGTGGTCCGTGAACCGGTTCTCCTTGAAGTTGTAGGTGCGGATCTTCTCGCTGCGGCCGCCGCCGCCGACCTGCGAGCGCCGCTCGGCCGACCGCTCGACCTCCTGCTCCCGTTCGGCGGCCTCCAGCAGCCGGGCTCGCAGGACCTGCATCGCCCGCGCCCGGTTCTGCAGCTGGCTGCGCTCGTCCTGCATCGACACGACGATGCCGCTCGGCACGTGGGTGATGCGCACGGCCGAGTCCGTCGTGTTGACGCTCTGGCCGCCCGGACCGCTGGAGCGGAAGACATCGATCTGCAGGTCCCGTTCGTCGATGCGCACGTCGACGTCGTCGGCCTCGGGCAGGACGAGCACCGTGGCCGAGGACGTGTGGATGCGCCCCTGGCTCTCGGTCACCGGCACCCGCTGCACGCGGTGTGGTCCGCCCTCGTACTTGAACGCCGGCCACGCGCCGTCGCCGCTGACCACGAACGTCACCTCGTTCACGCCGCCGAGATCGCTGGCATCCGTGGAGAGCGTCTCCACCCGGAGGCCGTGTCGCGCCGCGTAGGCCCGGTACATCTCGTAGAGGTCGCGGGCGAACAGGTTGGCCTCCTCGCCGCCCTCGGCGCCGCGGACCTCGACGATGACGTTGCGCCCGGCGTGCGGGTCGGGCGCCACGAGGAGCCGGCGCAGCTCGTCCTCGACGGCGTCGAGGGCGCGCAGGCGCTCGGCCAGCGTCGCCTCGAGGTCGGCCACGGTGGCGGCGGCGGCGGCGCCCGCGTCGTCGGCGAGCAGCTCGCGAGCCACGGCGATGTCGCCCGCGATCGCCCGCCGACGGCGAGCCGCGTCGACGACTGGATCGAGCTGGCGGTACCGCGTCGTCACCCGGCGCAACTCGGCCGGATCGGCGATCACCTCCGGGTCGGCCAGGCGCGCCTCGGCGTCGGCATGTTCGTGCTCGATGGCGTCGAGCCGAGCGGCGAGGGCGTCCGGCATGGCCGTGGCGAGGCTAGATCGAGGACGGCACCGGCGAGAGGACCAGCGTCACGGCGTGACGCAACAGCCCGGCGAGCTCGGCCGTGATCGGCATGAGGTCGCGGGGCGGCACCACCACCATCACGTCGAGCCCGACGCCCGGTTCGCTCTCCGCAGCACGCCGGGCGTCGGCGGCGTACGGGATCAGGTCGAGGTCCACGCCGACCGAGCAGACGACGAGCACCGTGCGCCCGGCGGGGTCGAAGCCGAGCGCCGAGCACGGCGCCGGCTCCTTAAGGCTGTGCCGGGGCCGCGGCGGTGGCGCCGGGGCCAGCGACGTCAGCCCGATCAACGCCGGCTCCTGCTCCAGCGACCAGCGCAGCAAGCGCTCGGGCGCCAGCCGGTTCAGCGGGTGGCCCGCGGTGCCGTCCCCGCGGTGCTCGGCCACGGCAGCCACCACGCCGGCCAACGCGTCGACCGTCGGTACGTCGCCGTGGATGATGGCGAACGCCTCGCGGTCGTGGACGCCGACGCCGACGTCCAGACGGACGGCGCCTGTGTCGGCATCGTCGACGACGCGGCAGACCTCCAGCCCGCGGACCTCGCCGGCCACGACGCCGTGCTCGACCACCGGCGTGGCCCCGCCGGCCTCGATCGTCGGGATCAACGCCAGGTGGGCGCCGGGCGCCGGCGGCGGCGCGGTCAGGTCGGCCGGCTCGGCGGCGTGGAGCGTGCGCCGGTCGACCCGCCACACGTGGACGGGGAACGCGAACTCGCCGGCCCGCCGGGCCAGCAGCCCGGTCTCTCGCTCGGCCAGCACGTTGACCGTGCCGGCACGCTGGCGCACGGCCCAGGCGAGCGCCGGTCCGAGCCCCCGGGCCGGCTCGTCCTCGACGAGCACCCAGGCGGTGCCGTCGTCGACGAGCGCGGCACCGGGCCCGAACACGCCCGCCTCGGCCTCGACGTCGCGTCCGAGATGCTCGCGCGCCAGGGCTCGGAGCTTGACCGCGCGCAGCCGGGCCTGACGACCCGCGTCGGCGATCAGCCGGCGGTCTTCTTGCCCTTGCGCTCGCCGTAGCGCTTGTTGAAGCGCTCGACGCGTCCGCCGGAGTCGACCAGTTTCTGCTTGCCGGTGAAGAACGGGTGGCACTCGTTGCAGAGCTCGATGCGCAGCTCGCCGCCCTTGGTCGAGCGGGTCGTGAACGTGTTGCCGCACGAGCACCGCACGAGGGTGTCGCTGTAGCTGGGATGGGTGTCGGTCTTCATTCAGCACTCCGCGAGAAAGGGACGGATCATTGTACCGGCGAGGCGTGATGTCCCCAGGTTTGTGTCACCGCAGGTGCACGTATCGGGCCACGTGCGGTGACACAAACTCCGCTACATGGAGGGTTGCTTGGCGATCTCGTTGAGGAACTCGTCGTTGGTGCGGAACGTCTTGAGGCGATCCATGAGCAGCTCGAGGCCGGGGGCGGCGTTGCCGTCGGCGGCGAGGCCCGAGAGGACGCGGCGCAGCTTCCACACCATCTGCAGTTGCTTGCGGTCGAAGAGCAGCTCCTCGTGGCGGGTGCTCGACGCGTCGACGTCGATCGCCGGGTAGATGCGCCGCTCGGCCAGCCGGCGGTCGAGGCGCAGCTCCATGTTGCCGGTGCCCTTGAACTCCTCGAAGATCGCCTCGTCCATGCGGCTGTTCGTGTCGACCAGCGCTGTGGCCAGGATGGTCAGCGACCCGCCCTCCTCGACGTTGCGGGCCGCACCGAAGAACTTCTTCGGCGGGTACAACGCCCCGGCGTCGATGCCGCCCGACAGGATGCGGCCGCTGGCCGGGGCGGCCAGGTTGTAGGCCCGGGACAGGCGGGTGATGCCGTCGAGGATGACAACGACGTCGTGGCCCTGCTCGACCAGCCGCTTGGCCTTCTCGATGGCCAGCTCGGCGACATGGGTGTGCTCGTCGCTCGGCCGGTCGAAGGTCGACGAGATGACCTCGCCCTTGACCGTCCTGCGGATGTCGGTGACCTCTTCGGGCCGCTCGTCGATGAGCAGCACGATCAGCTCGACCTCGGGGTTGTTCAGCTCGATCGACGTGGCGATCGTCTTCATGACGAACGTCTTGCCCGCCTTGGGTGGCGACACGATGATGCCCCGCTGGCCCTTGCCGATCGGCGCCACCAGATCGATGATCCGGGCCGTCATGTTGGTCGGGTCGTCCGGGTTCTCGAGCCGCAGCTTCTCGTCGGGGAAGAGTGCCGTCAGGTCCTCGAAGCGGGGCCGGCGGCGGGCGGCCTCGGGGTCGCCGCCGTTGACCGTGTGCACCTCGAGCAGGGCCGGGTTCTTCTCGTTGCGGCCGGCCGGGCGGCCGAGCCCGGTGATGTGGTCGCCGCGGCGCAGCCCGTACTGGCGAGCCAGCTTGACGGGGATGTAGGCGTCCTCGCGGCTGGGCAGGTAGCCGTTGACGCGCAGGAAGCCGTACCCCTCGTCGCGCATGTCGAGGTACCCGCCCACGTGGACCGGCTCGTTGCCGGTGGGCACGTCGGTCGCCGGCCGTTCCTCTTCGGTCCCTGCGGCGTCGTCACCCTGCGGTCCGTCGAAGCGCGAGCCGCTCGTGCTCTTGCCGCGCCGACGGCGCCGACGGCGGCTCTTGCTCTCGCCGTCCTCGCCGCCTTGCGACTGCGTGTTCGACCGCTGGGCGCTCGAGCTGTCCTGGCGGGGAGCCCCGCTGCGACTGCCGCCACCACCACCGGCCGGTCGACTGACCAGGCCATCGTTGGCTGCCGCGTCCACGTCGTCGGTCGCGGGCGTCTGGTCGGCCGACACCGGGGCCGAGGCTGCGTCCGGCGCCGGCCCGGCGTCGAC
>JACCUL010000350.1 GCA_013811855.1 Acidimicrobiia bacterium | reverse complement strand
CTGTTGGTCCGTCGGGCGGTGCCGGGCCGGTTCGTGTTGGGGACGTGGGGCCGCTGGCTGGTTGCCACCGAGAGCCAGCGCTGGGACCCGGTGCCGGCGAAGGGTCGGGCGGGTTTGTCGGCTCGGGTGACGGGCAGGCGGCGGCCGGGCCGGTCAGGAGATGTGACGTCGGCGTTGATCGTCGGGCCGACCCGGTCCGGCAAGACCGCTGAGACGGTGATCCCGGGTGTGTTGGACTGGACCGGCCCGGCGATTCTGCTGTCGGTCAAGCGGGATCTGATGGACACCACGATCCATCGGCGCCGCCAGCTCGGCGAGGTGCGGGTGTTCGACCCGGGCGGTTTGAACGCTCGCAACGAGAACCCCGCCGTCACCCTCGCCGACGGCGAGATCGCCCGCTGGTCGCCGCTGCGCGGCGCGCACACCGCGACCGGCGCGAAGAAGGCCGGCCAGGCGTTGGCCTCGTGGACGCCGCAGGCCGGCGTCGAGGGCGGGATGAGCTTTTGGACGTCGCAGGGCAAGATCCTGTTCACCGGCCTGCTCGGCACCGCCGCGTTGTCGCCGCGCCGGTCGATGGGCGACGTCGCCGAATGGGTGTTCCAAGAGCTCCGCCCGGCCGCCGGCAAGCGCTGCGCACCCCAAGAGATCCTCAACCAGGCGATCGCCGTGGAAGCGACCGCGGAGGCTGCCAACGCGGCGGCGTTGCATCTGGCGGCGATCTGGAACAAGGCCGACTCGAAGTTGCAGGCCAGCGTGTACGCCACGGCGACGACGGTGTGTGATCCGTGGCTCGACCCGGCGGTGCGCGCCGCCACCGACTTGACCAGCGATGACGGCGAGTGGGTCGATCTCGACTGGTTGATGGACACCGGCCCTGACGGCGACGTGGCCAACACCCTGTACCTGTTGGTGTCCAACGACGACTACGAGCGGCTGGCGCCCGTGTTGGCGGGGATGTTGTCGGACCTCAAGTCCCAGGCCTACGAGTGGGAATCGATCGGACGAAAGTTCCCGGCACCGCTGCTGATGTTGATCGATGAGGCCGGCAACATGCCCCTCGACTGGCTCCCCGAGGTGTCCTCGACGTGTGCGGGGATCGGCATCCAGCTCGTCACCGTGTGGCAATCGCTCGCCCAGATCCACGAGGCCTACGGCCGCCGTGCCGACATTCTGATCACCAACCACGCGACCAAGCTGTTCTTCCCCGGATCGTCGGACGACTCGACGCTGTCGTATCAGTCCAAGATCGTCGGCGACGAGGAGATCGAGCGGCGGTCGTGGTCGACCGACATCGGCGCCGGCAGTGACCGACGGTCGATCTCCGGCTCCGATAGTCGTGAGGCGTTGGTGCCGTACTTCTTGGCCCGGCTGCCGGAATTCGGCCAGTCGTTGATGATCCACTCCAACACCCCCCCGACCCAGGTCGCCGGGCGGCGGTGGTGGGAGATCAAGGCGCTCGCGGCGATGGTGCCCAACGAGGTTCGCCGCCGCCACGCCCCCGGCGGCGGCGACCATCGCGGGCCGTGGCAACCAACCGCAGCCCGGGCCCGTTCGGCCCCGCCCGGTGTCGATGAGTCCACCGGTGAACTGGCCGAAGCGGGGGTGTTGAGCGATGCCCGCTGATCCCGCCTACCTCACCGAGCTGATCGACCGGCTCGGCGCCCGCCTCGAGGCGTTGACCACCGGTGACGAGTGGTTGTCATGGCTGTCGACGGCGCGCAGCTTCCATCGCTACTCGCCGGCCAACCAGGTGCTGTTGGCCTTGCAAGGCGCCGACGGGCACGTCGCCTCCTATCGGACCTGGCAGCGGCTCACCGACGTCGACGGCAACCCGTGCCAGGTCGCTCGCGGTGAGAAGGGCCTGTCGATCCTGGCGCCGTTGACGGTGACGCGCCGCGACATCGACGAAGCCACCGGTGACGAGATCGTCGTCGGTCAGGCGTTGCGCGGCTTCAAGGTCGTCAAGGTGTTCCACCAGGGCCAGCTCGTCGCGCCCCCGGCGATCCCCGCACCCGTCATGCCGAAGCTGCTCACCGGCGACGACCGTCACCAACACGTGTGGGCGGTGGTCGTCGCCCACCTCGAAGGGCTCGGCTACGACGTCAGCCTGGTCACCCGGCCGCCGTTCGAGGAGT
This sequence comes from Acidimicrobiia bacterium, assembly GCA_013811855.1. Taxonomy (GTDB): domain Bacteria; phylum Actinomycetota; class Acidimicrobiia; order Acidimicrobiales; family Ilumatobacteraceae; genus JALZMG01. The sequence goes on along the minus strand of JACCUL010000350.1, from coordinate 217 downwards.
GGAACGGCCGGACCAACTTCCGCCACTCCAGCGTCGACGTCGCGGACCACCTCGAGCCGCCGCAACGACTCAAGACGCTGATGCACGAGTGGGCCCACATCGCCCTCGAGCATGACCTCCGCCCCGGACTGCCGCCTAGTGCACGCGAGATCGAGGCCGAGTCGGTCGCCTACCTGTGGTGCTCCGCCGTCGGAGTCGACTCGGCCGACTACACCGT
>JACCUL010000339.1 GCA_013811855.1 Acidimicrobiia bacterium | reverse complement strand
GAACGAGAACGACAGCATCGAGTTGGCGATGACGTCGGCCTTGCGCGGCGGGGTCGTCGAGTCGACGTCGAGGCCGGGCGCATCCCAACCGGCGAGGAGGTCGCCGCTGATGTCCTTCCATTTTTCGTTGGCGTGCATCCAGCCGAGCACCGCTGCGCCGAGGCGTAGCACGCCGTCGACCGACCGCTCGTTGAAGCCGAGTGACGGCACGCCGGGGTCGGCCGGCAGATCGGGGTCCCTGGGCGACTCGAGCTGGGAGAGCGTCTTGCCCGGGTTGAACAGGAAGCTGAACAGCGTGGCGAACGACGACCCGACACGCACGAGGTTGTTGCTGCCGGCGCCGTAGGTGGTGGTCGTGTCCTCGATTGCGGCCGCGGCCTGGAGGATGAGGAACAGGCGGGGGAACCGCAACCGCACATAGTTGCTCGCCATGATGTCGAGGAGCGACTGGCCGAGCTGTTCGACGCTGGCCCCGACGTTGCCCATGCCGAGCAGTTCGACGTTGCTGGCGATCGCGTCGAGCAGCAGCAGCATGTCGGCGAGCACGGCGGCCTCGGCTTCCGCGCCGGGGTCCGCCGCATCGCGGTACGCCTTGATCGACTCGAGCGGGGCCGGCGGGAACACCAACGTGCCCGGTTGGGCATCCGGGTTGCCGCCGAGGTCTTTGATGATCGCGCGGTGCGCCGCCGGCTCGCCGAAGAGCGTCATGACGAACTCGAAGAAGTCGACCGCTTCGCCGGCGACGCGCTGGAGGAACGACGGCTCAGCCATTGGGAACCGCGGCCCGCGGGATCTCGATGGCGGTCCGGCGCAGCCGCTCCGGTGGGAGGTCGTCGGCCTCCGGGTCGAGCGATGCCACCTGGAACAGGTACGGCTCGGCCTTCGGCTCGACCGCAACCGGCTGGTTGGGGTCGGTGAACGCTGTGTACACCTCGTGGACGGCCTCGAGGTTGCCGGTGATGGCGTTGGTCTGGAAGCGGCACAGCCCGTAGTTGCTGCGGAAGAGGATCTGGCGGGCGTTCCGTAAATGGCCGAGCGCGTGCTGATGGCGGGCGGCGACCGCTTGGTAGGCGTTGACGACCTTCGCCGGGTCGGCAATGTCGACATCGACCTTGTCGAGATCGATGTCGAGCGGGCGGATCGGCTCGGGTCGGTCGATGTCGGCGCGCAGGTCGAGCAGCGGCTTGACCCGCCAACGCCAATCGGGTGGCGTCGCCGAGTTGAGCCGGGTGGCCTTGTCCGGATCGAAGCCCGGCTCGCCAGGGGGAACCTCGTTGTCGTCGGGCCAGCCCCACGTCGGCAGCAGCACCGGCGTCGCCACCAGCCGCGAGCGCATGCTCGGGATCAGGTCGGCCTCGTTGCCGCCCTCCGGGAGCAGGATCATGTCGTCGAGCGGCCGCTCCCAGCCGAGGCGTTCCGTGCCGAGGTTGGCGCGGATCAACTGCTGGGCGAAGGCGGCGACGCGATCGACGGCGATGATCATGTTCGGCATCACGTTCTTGAACCCGCTGGACGTGAACTGCACGAAGCGGGCGGGCTGGGTGGCCGCACCGCGCCAGTAGCTCATCGCCGACCCCGACGAGTTGTGCACGTCGCCGGAGAGCACGACGACGCGCTTGTACGGCTCGAGGCGCTGCAGGAACTGCTCGAACGTCGGCGCGTCGAACGCCCATGTCTCGATCGCATCGGGGTTCGTCCCGAGCATCTGGCGCAGCCCGCTCAGGCTGCGCGCCGACGTCTCGAAGTCGTCCTTGATCGCGGAGACGAGGTCGAAGATTCGGTACGTCAGCGGGGCGACGACGTCGTCGATCACCGGCGGGCCGATCAGCTGCAGCGGCGCGATCAGCACCAGGACCTGCTGTCCGGCGGGAAGCGGCGGCTCGGGGAGCTGATCGATCATCGCGTCGACCGAGACGTTGCCCGGCGGGCCGAGCGCCGACGCGTAGCTGCGGCGCGTTCGGTTGTCGAGAGCGATCACCCGGTGGGTGGGTGCGTCGACCGTGAAGTGCCAGTTGATCGGCGGTCGCACCGCACTGAATCCGCCGACACCATCGGGCTTGTTGCGCAGGTCGTGGCCGAACAGCTGGGC
>JACCUL010000335.1 GCA_013811855.1 Acidimicrobiia bacterium | reverse complement strand
GGCCGGCACCTGGTCGAGCGACCCGAGCTGCAGCCCGACGGCGCCGGTCATCTGGTGCACCGCGGCAACGAGAGCCGCGGCGTCGTCCGAGCCGGCGTCGATCGCGGCATTGGCCCGCCGCGCCGTGTCGAACACGACGGCCATCGCGCCGGGCGTGTCGAGGTCGTCGTCCATGCGCTCCCGGAAGCGCTCGAGCACGCCGGCATCCGGTTCGGCGACGGCCACGTCGGCCGAGCGCCGGGCGAACGCGTCGAGCCCGTCGAGCGCCCGCTCGGCCGACGCCGCCAGCTCGGCGTCGATGGCGACCGGCGACCGGTAGTGCGACTGCAGCAGGGTCAGGCGGAACGAGCGCGGATCGTGGGTGTCGACGAAGTCGAGGAGGTTCTCGAAGTTGCCGAGCGACTTGGACATCTTTTCGCCCGTGCGGTCGACGACGAAGGCATGGTGCATCCAGTGCCCGCAGAACCGCCGACCCAGGGCGACCGCCTGGGCCCGTTCGTTCTCGTGGTGCGGGAACTTGAGGTCGAGCCCCCCGCAGTGGAGGTCGAAGCCCTCGCCGAGCAGCCCGAGGCTCATGACGACGCACTCGCTGTGCCAGCCCGGCCGGCCCTCGCCCCACGGCGACGGCCACCACGGCTCGCCGGGCTTGGCCAGCTTCCACAACGCGAAGTCGGCGGGGTGGTGTTTGGAGGCGGCCCCGACGACCTCCCGTTCGCCGCCGCCGGCGAGCATCTCGTCGAGCGGCTGGTGGGCCAGCAGGCCGTAGTCCTCAACCGTCTCGACGGACAGGTACACGCCGTCGTCGGTGCGGTAGGCGCGACCGATGTCGAGCAGGCCGCCGATCATGTCGACCATCCCGTCGACCCACTCGGTGGCGTGGGGGATGTCGGTCGGGCGGAGGAACCCGATGCGGTCCATCGCCGCCCACCACACGGACTCGCACTTGACGGCGATCTCGCCGGCGTCGCGGCCCTCGCGCTGGGCCCGTTCGATGATCTTGTCGTCGATGTCGGTCACGTTGGAGACGAGACGGACGTCGAGCCCGCACCACGTCAGGTAGCGGCGGAGGATGTCGTACTCCAGGGTGGCCCGTCCGTGCCCGAGGTGCGGCGGGCCGTAGACGGTCGGGCCGCAGAGGTAGATGCTGAGCTCGCCCGGCGTGCGCAGCGCCAGCTCTCGCACCTCCCGGGTGGCGGTGTCGTAGAGGCGCAGCACCACCGACCAGCCTACGAGCGCGCTCTGCGCCAGTCGCGGCAGTTCGGCCGTCGCCGGCGAACGCATCCGGGTGCGCATCGTCTCGATCCCGAGACGCTGGCGCGCCCAGAAGGGCGAGTGAGACGGATCGCACCCAGATGGGCCGGGACTGCCGCGGCCGTATCCTCGGGCACCCATGGCCCAGGTTCCGGACGCGCCGACGCTGGACGGCATCGAGGCGCGTTGGGCCGAGCGGTGGGAGGCCGACCAGATCTACCGGTTCACGCCGGCCGACGACCGCGCCGCCACGTTCTCGATCGACACGCCGCCGCCGACGGTGTCCGGCTCGATCCACATGGGCACCGTCTTCGGCTACACCCAGACCGACGCCCTGGCCCGCTACCAGCGGATGCGCGGCAAGTCCGTCTTCTACCCCATCGGCTGGGACGACAACGGCCTGGCCACCGAGCGGCGGGTGCAGAACTTCTACGGCGTGCGCTGCGACCCGAGCCAGCCGTACGATCCGGCGTTCCAGCCGCCGTTCCACGGCGACGCGCCGAAGGGCACCCACGAGCTGCCGATCTCCCGGCCCAACTTCATCGAGCTGTGCCACGAGCTGACGGCGACCGACGAGGCCGTGTTCGAGGAGCTGTTCCGGCGGCTCGGCCTGTCGTTCGACTGGTCGCTGCTGTACACGACGATCAACGACGTGAGCCGGCGCACCAGCCAGGCCGCCTTCCTCCACAACCTGGAGCGCGGCGAGGCCTACAGCGCCGACGCGCCGACGCTGTGGGACGTCGACTTCCGCACGGCTGTCGCCCAGGCCGAGATCGAGGACCGCGAGCGGCCAGGGGCGTACCACCTCCTGGCCTTCCACGGCGCCGACGGCGACGTGCTCATCGACACCACCCGGCCCGAGCTCGTCGTCAGCTGCGTGGCCCTCGTCGCCCACCCCGACGACGAGCGCCACGCGCCACTCGTCGGCACCACCGTGCGCACCCCGCTGTTCGACATCGAGGTGCCCGTCGTGACGCACCCGCTGGCCCAGCCGGACAAGGGCACCGGCATCGCCATGGTCTGCACGTTCGGCGACACCACCGACGTGACCTGGTGGCGCGAGCTCGACTTGCCGATGCGCAGCGTCATCGGTCGCGACGGCCGCTTCGCCACGGCGACGCCGGACTGGATCGCCACCGATGCCGGCCGCGACGCGTACGGCGAGCTGGCCGGGCGCACCGTCAAGCAGGCCCAGACGGCGACCGTCGGGCTGCTGATGTCGTCGGGGGAGTTGCACGGCGAGCCGCGGCCGATCACCCACCCGGTCAAGTTCTACGAGCGCGGCGACCGGCCACTCGAGGTCGTCACCAGCCGGCAGTGGTACATCCGCAACGGCGGCCGCGAGCGGGAGCTGCGCGAGGCCTTCGTCGAACGGGGCCAGGAGCTCCACTGGTACCCGGACCACATGCGCCACCGCTACGACCACTGGGTCGAGGGCCTCAACGGCGACTGGCTGATCAGCCGGCAACGCTTCTTCGGCGTGCCGATCCCGCTGTGGTACCCCCTCGACGAGCACGGCGAGCCCGACCACGCCACCGCCATCACCCCCGATGCGGCGACGCTGCCGATCGACCCGTCGACGGACGTCCCGTCCGGCTACACCGCCGACCAGCGCGACCAGCCCGGCGGCTTCACCGGCGACCCGGACGTCATGGACACGTGGGCGACATCCTCGCTGACGCCGCAGATCGCCGCCGGCTGGATCGACGACCCCGAGCTGTACCGGCGAGTGTTCCCGATGGATCTCCGCCCGCAGGGACCCGAGATCATCCGCACGTGGTTGTTCTCGACGCTCGTGCGCAGCCACTACGAGCACGGCTCGCTGCCGTGGACGGCCGCCTCCATCAACGGGTGGATCCTCGACCCCGACCGCAAGAAGATGTCCAAGTCGAAGGGCAACGTCGTCACGCCGATGGACCTGTTCGAGCAGTACGGCACCGACGCCGTGCGCTACTGGGCGATCGCCGCCCGGCCCGGTGTCGACACGGCGTTCAGCGAGGACCAGATGAAGGTCGGGCGTCGCCTGGCCACGAAGCTGCTCAACGTCACCCGGTTCGTGCTGCTGATGGACCAGGAGGGCCTGACGACCGACGAGGCCGCCATCACCGATCCCGTCGACCTGGCCATGCTGACCCGGCTCGCCGCCGTCGTCGCCGCGGCCACGAAGGCCTTCGAGGGGTTCGACTACGCACGAGCCCTCGAACGGGTCGAGTCCTTCTTCTGGTGGTTCTGCGACGACCACGTCGAGCTCGTCAAGGGCCGGGCCTACCGCAGCCGGGGGGACGGCCCGGCGGCTTCGGCGATCGCCGCGCTGACGATCGCCCTCGCCACCGTGACCCGCCTGCTCGCGCCGACGCTGCCGTTCGCCACCGAGGAGGCGTGGAACTGGTGGCACGACTCGAGCG
>JACCUL010000328.1 GCA_013811855.1 Acidimicrobiia bacterium | reverse complement strand
GCAAGAGTGCACCAGTGAGCGCGCCGACGAGCCCCACCTCGCGGTTGCTGTTGCGGCGCGCCGCCCGTGCCGCTGGGCGAGTGGAGCAGACCATCGGTCGGATCACCGCGCCCGGCCGCAACGTCGGGTTCCCGTACCGCGCGCCGACCGTGCCGCGGGGCGTCGAGGTCCCGGTCGACGCGCCGACGCTCGGCGCCGACTACGACACGGCGTGGGCCCGCTCCCCCGGCGCCCGGGCCGCCAGGGCCGTCATCGCCGAGGGCCCGATGCGCCTGGCCATCCGCCGGCTCGCCGATCCCGAGGTCTTCGGCATCGACCGTCTGGCCGACCTGGCCCGTCAGACCGACGACGACGGCAACCCGCCGGCGGTGATCTTCGCCCCCAACCACCACAGCCACCTCGACACGATGCTCATGGTCAGGGCCGTGCCGTACATGTGGCGGCGCCGGCTCGTCGTGGCCGCGGCCGCCGACTACTTCTTCGACGTCCGCTGGAAGGCCACGCTCGCCGCGCTGTCGCTCAACGCCGTCCCGATCGATCGCGAATCGACGGGGCGCAGGTCGGCCGACATGATCCGCGAGGTCGTCGAGGACGGCTGGAGCCTCGTCATCTATCCCGAGGGCGGGCGCTCACCCGACGGGTGGGGCCAGGACTTCAAGGGCGGCGCCGCCTATGTCTCCGGCCGCACCGGCGCGCCGGTGGTGCCGGTGTTCATCGACGGCACCGACTCGATCTACGGCAAGGGCATGCGCTGGCCGCGACCGGGGCGGACCCGCGTCGTGTTCGGCGCGCCGCTGCGACCGGCCGACGGCGAGAGCACCCGTCGCTTCAACGCTCGCATCGAGGCCTCCGTCACCGCGCTTGCCGACGAAGCCACGAACGACTGGTGGACCGCCCGCCAGCGCGCCGCGTCCGGCACGAACCCGGCGCTCGCCGGCCCCGACTACACCGGCTGGCGCCGCCAATGGGCACTGTCCGAACGTCGCCGCCAGGGCATCGCCGGCTGGCGCCGCCCCCCGACCAGACGCTGGCCCGACTTGGACTGACCCGGGCGGCCGGATCAGCAGTCGTCGGGCGGTGGAACGATGATCGTGCCGCCTGGCGAAGGGAACCCGGTGTAGAAGCCGGTCGCGGCATCGAGCGTCCAGCCGTTCGCCTGGACGAGCGCCTCGAGCGACACGTCCAACGTCTCGGCGACGCCGATCGGGTAGTCGTTGGCCTCGACCGTGTAGGTGCCCGGGTCGCAGCGGCCGGCCTGGCTGTCGGGTGGATCGGTCTGGGCCGGCGGATCGGGGTTGTCCGTCGCACTGGTGTCAGGCGGATCGGTCTCCTCGGTCTCGTCCGGTTCGAGGAGCTTCGACGGCGGCGGGATGCCGATCTCGGTCCCGGCCCCCGGGAAGCCCTGGGCCATGCCGTCGACCAGCTCCCAGTCGTTGAACGCCAGCAGCGCGTCGAGGTCGACCTCGTACCTCGCGGCGATCTCGGACGGGAAGTCGCCCGACTGCACGATGTAGTACTGGACCTGATCGGTGAAGCCCTCTTCGTTGGCCGTGATCGGCGGCGGATCCGAGCTCGGCGTCGTGACCGGTGGGCGCACGACGTAACTGGACGGCCGGATCGTGACGGTGGGTACGGACGGGCTGGCGCCGTCATCGTCGGCGCATGCTGTCAGACCGATCAGGAGCCCGGCACCCAGGACGACCACCGTGATCGGTCGCCGGGCGATCATCGACATGGATCGTGAGCCTAGTGACGCGTCGTCGCGCCGGGCGGTCACACGCCCCCACCCCGTTTGTGACAGCCACGACGACGCGTGCGGTCGTTGTGGCTGTCACAAATCGCAGGGGTCAGGCCAGCGGGCGCGTCGTCGGGAGGACCGGCGACGGGAGCCGGGTCTCGCCGACGAGGTAGCGGTCGACGGCGGCGGCGCACGAGCGGCCCTCGGCGATGGCCCAGACGATGAGGCTCTGGCCGCGGCCCATGTCGCCTGCGACGAACACGCCAGGCACGCTGGACATGAAGTCGTCGTCGCGGGCCAGGTTGCCGCGCTGGTCGAGCTCGACGCCGAGGCGGTCCAGCCACGAGCCCGTCTCCGGGCCGACGAACCCCATGGCCAGCAGCACGAGGTCGGCCGGGATCTCCCGCTCGGTGCCCGGGACCGGCCGGAAGCGGCCGTCCTGCAGCTCGACCTCGTGCAGCACGAGCGCGGCGACGCGGCCGGAGCCGTCGTCGACGAAGCGCTCCGTGTTGACGCTGTAGACCCGCTCGCCGCCCTCCTCGTGCGCCGACGACGTGCGGTAGATCAGGCTCCACTGGGGCCACGGGTTCTCGGGCGTCCGCTCGTCGGGGGGCCGGGGCATGATCTCGAGCTGGGTCACCGACGCGGCGCCCTGGCGGTGCGCCGTGCCGAGGCAGTCGGCGCCGGTGTCGCCGCCGCCGATGATGATGACGTGCTTGCCGGCGGCGGTGACCGGCGGCTCGGCCAGGTCGCCCTCCTGCACGCGGTTCGAGCCCGGCAGGTACTCCATCGCCTGGTGGATGCCGTCGAGCTGCCGGCCCGGCACTGCCAGGTCCCGCCCTGCCGTGGCGCCGCAGGCCAGCACGATGGCATCGTTCGAGGCCAGAAGGATCTCGATGTCGATGCCGTCGCCGACCACGGCGTTGGTGCGGAACTCGGTGCCCTCAGCCTCCATCTGGGCGAGGCGTCGATCGAGGTGGCGCTTCTCCATCTTGAACTCGGGGATGCCGTAGCGCAGCAGCCCGCCGATGCGATCGGCCCGCTCCAAGACCACGACGTCGTGACCGGCGCGGGTCAGCTGCTGGGCGGCGGCGAGCCCGGCCGGCCCGGAGCCGATGACCGCGACCCGCTTGCCCGTGCGCACCGACGGAACCTGGGGCACGCCCCAGCCCTCGTCCCACGCCCGGTCGATGATCTCGACCTCGACCTGCTTGATCGTCACCGGGTCGGCGTTGATGCCGAGCACGCACGCCGCCTCGCACGGCGCCGGGCACAGCCGGCCGGTGAACTCCGGGAAGTTGTTCGTGGCGTGCAGGCGGTCGATGGCGTGCTGCCAGTGATCCCGGTAGACGAGGTCGTTCCAGTCCGGGATGAGGTTGCCGAGCGGGCAGCCGTTGTTGCAGAACGGGATCCCGCAGTCCATGCACCGCCCGGCCTGGGTGCGCGCCGCGTCGGGCGGAAACTCCTCGTACACCTCCTTCCAGTCTCGCAACCGCACCGGCACCGGCCGGCGCGTCGGCACCGCCCGCTCCCACTTGAGGAAGCCCGTCGCCTCACCCATGGGACGTCTCCCATCTGGGTGCGCAGCGTCTCGAATTCGAGACGCTGGCGCGCCCAGAACGGCGGATGAGACGAACCGCACCCAGATGGAACGGGTCACCCACGGGACGCCTCCATCACCCGGTTCATCGTCTCGCGCTCGTCGAGCCCGGCGGCCTCGGCGTCGGCGACGACGCGCAGCACGCGGCGGTAGTCGAGCGGCATCACCTTGCGGAAGCGGCTGACGGCGACCGTCCACGACGCCAGCAGGCCGGCGGCGACGGCCGACCCGGTCAGCTCGTGGTGTCGGGCCACGACGTCGCGGACGACGTCGCGGTCGGCGGCGGTCATCTCGTCGATGACGACCATCTCGTCGTTCAGGCGGGACGCGAAGTCGCCGTCGTGGTCGAGCACGTAGGCGATGCCTCCCGACATGCCGGCGCCGAAGTTGCGACCCGTCGGGCCGAGCACGACGACGCGGCCACCGGTCATGTACTCACATCCGTGGTCGCCGACGCCTTCGGCCACGGCCAATGCGCCCGAGTTGCGCACGCAGAACCGCTCCCCGACCATGCCCCGCAGGAAGATCTCGCCCCCCGTGGCCCCGTAGGCGATGACGTTGCCGGCGATGATCTGCTCCTCGGCGACGAACGGCGACGTCGGCGGCGGCATGACCACGAGGCGGCCACCGGACAAGCCCTTGCCGAGGTAGTCGTTGGCGTCGCCGGTCAGGCGCATCGTGACGCCGGCCGGGAGGAAGGCGCCGAAGCTCTGGCCGGCCGATCCCGTGAAGCGGATGTCGACGGTCCCGTCCGGCAACCCCTCGCCGGCCCACCGCTTGGTGATCTCGTGGCCGAGCATCGTGCCGACGGTCCGGTTGACGTTGCGGATCGGCAGCTCGATCGACACCGGCCGGCCGTCGTGGATCGCCGGCTGAGCCAGGCGGATCAGCTCGTTGTCGAGCGCATCGTCCAGGCCGTGGTCCTGGCCGACCGTCTGGTGCCGCGACTGCCCGTACGGGTTCTGCGGCGGCGTGAGGATCGGGCTGATGTCCAGCCCGGACGCCTTCCAGTGGTCGATCGCCACCGCCGCGTCGAGGGCCTCGACCTGGCCGATCATCTCGGCCATCGTGCGGAAGCCGAGCGCGGCCATCAGCTCGCGCACCTCCTCGGCCACGAACTCGAAGAACGTCTCGACGAACTCCGGCTGACCGTTGAAGCGGGCCCTCAGCTCCGGGTTCTGGGTGGCGATGCCGACAGGGCACGTGTCCAGGTGACAGACCCGCATCATCACGCAGCCGGACACGACGAGCGGGGCGGTGGCGAAGCCGAACTCCTCGGCGCCGAGCAGCGCGGCGATCACGACGTCGCGACCGGTCTTCAGCTGGCCGTCGGTCTGCACGACGATGCGGTCGCGCAGCCCGTTCAGCAGCAAGGTCTGCTGGGTCTCGGCCAACCCGAGCTCCCACGGGCCACCGGCGTGCTTCAGCGACGTCAGCGGGCTGGCACCGGTGCCGCCGTCGTGGCCGGAGATGAGCACGACGTCGGCCTTGGCCTTGGAGACGCCGGCGGCGACGGTGCCGACGCCGACCTCGGCCACGAGCTTGACGTGCACCCGGGCCGACGGGTTGGCGTTCTTGAGGTCGTGGATGAGCTGCTTGAGGTCCTCGATCGAATAGATGTCGTGGTGCGGCGGCGGGCTGATCAACCCCACGCCCGGCGTGGAGTACCGCGTCCTGGCGATCCACGGGTACACCTTGTGGCCGGGCAGCTGGCCGCCCTCCCCCGGCTTGGCGCCCTGGGCCATCTTGATCTGCAGGTCGTCGGCGTTCGTCAGGTACTCGGCCGTCACCCCGAAGCGCCCCGACGCCACCTGCTTGATCGCCGACCGCCGCTCGGGGTCGTGCAGCCGCTCGGGGTCCTCGCCGCCCTCGCCGGTGTTGCTCTTGGCGCCGAGCCGGTTCATGGCGATGGCCAGCGTTTCGTGGGCCTCGGCCGAGATCGAGCCGTAGCTCATCGCCCCGGTCGAGAACCGCCGGATGATCGCACCGGCGGACTCGACCTCGTCGATGGGGATCGCCAGGCGATCGCTCTTGAACGCGAACAGGCCGCGCAGCGTGGCCAGTCGTTGCGACTGGTCGTCGACGGCCCGGGAGTACTCCTTGAAAATGTCAAACCGCTTGGCCCGCGTGGCGTGTTGCAGCTTGAACACCGTCTGCGGGTTGAAGAGGTGGTGGTCGCCCTCCCGGCGCCACTGGTACTCGCCGCCCAGCTCGAGCTTGCGGTGGGCCCGCTCCTCCGGGCGCGTCGGGTGGGCCATGGCGTGGCGGGCCGCGGCCTCGGCCGCCAACTCCTCCAGACCGATGCCGCCGAGCCGGCTGACCGTGCCCGTGAAGTAACGCTCGACGAGTTCCTCACCCAAGCCGATGGCCTCAAAGATCTGGGCGCCGGTGTAGCTGGCCACCGTGGACACGCCCATCTTCGACATCACCTTGAGCACGCCCTTGCCGCAGGCCTTGATGTAGTTGCGCACCGCCTTCACGGGATCCATCGATCCGAGCGTGTGCTGCCCCTCGGCGATGAGGTCCTCGATCGACTCGAACGCCAAATACGGGTTGATGGCGCCGGCGCCGTACCCGATGAGCAGCGCCATGTGGTGGACCTCGCGGGCGTCGCCGCACTCGACGACGAGGCCGACCATCGTGCGCTGCTTCGTGCGCACGAGGTGGTGGTGCACGGCCGACGTCAAGAGCAACGACGGGATCGGCGCCTCGACCTCGTCGGCGTTGCGGTCCGACAACACGACGACAGCGACGCCGCCCTCGATGGCCGCCGACACCTCGCTGCAGATGGCGGTGAGCGCCCGCTCCAGCGCCAGGCCACCGCCGGCGACGCGGAACAGGCCCTTCACGGTGTGGGCCCGCAGACCTGGGTAGGCACCGTCGTCGTCGGCGTGGACGATCTTGGCCAGCTCGTCGTTGTCGATGATCGGGTACGGGAGGGCGAGCTGGCGGCAGCTCCCCGGCCCCGGCTCGAGCAGGTTGGCCTCCGGCCCGACGGTCGACGAGACCGACGTGACCACCTCCTCGCGGATGGCGTCGAGCGGCGGGTTGGTGACCTGGGCGAACAGCTGCGCGAAGTAGTCGAACAGCAGCCGGGGCCGATCCGACAAGACGGCGATGGGTGTGTCGGTCCCCATCGACCCGATCGGCTCGACCCCCGCCGCGGCCATCGGAGCCAGGATGACCTTCAGCTCCTCGTGGCTGTAGCCGAACAGCTGCTGGCGGCGCAGCACGCTGTCGTGGCTGAACACGACGTGCTCGCGTGGTGGCAGGTCGGCGAACTCGACGAGCCCGTCCTCCAGCCACTCGGCATACGGGTGCAGAGCGGCGAGCGTGGCCTTGATCTCCTCGTCGTCGACGATGCGGCCCTGGACGGTGTCGATGAGGAACATGCGGCCCGGCTGCAGGCGGCCCTTGGTGATGACCTTGGCCGGATCGACGTCGATGACGCCCACCTCGGAGGCCATCACGACGAGGTCGTCGTCGGTCACCCAGTAGCGGCTGGGGCGCAGGCCGTTGCGGTCGAGCACGGCGCCGATGACGGTCCCGTCGGTGAACGCCACGCTGGCCGGACCGTCCCACGGCTCCATCAGCGAGGCGTGGAACCGGTAGAAGGCGCGCTGCTCGGGATCCATCGTGTCGTGGTTCTCCCACGCCTCGGGGATCATCATCAGCACGGCGTGGGGCAGCGAGCGACCACCGAGGTGCAACAGCTCGAGCGCCTCGTCGAAGCGGGCCGTGTCGGACGCGCCGGGCGTGCAGATCGGAAAGGCCCGCTCCAGGTTCGGCAGGTGCGCGCTGGCCAGCATCGCCTCGCGGGCCCGCATCCAGTTCTGGTTGCCCTGGACCGTGTTGATCTCGCCGTTGTGGGCGATGAAGCGGTACGGGTGGGCCAGCGGCCACGAGGGGAACGTGTTCGTCGAGAACCGGCTGTGCACGAGCAGCAGGGCGCTCTCGAAGCGCTCATCGGTGAGGTCGGGGAAGAACGCCGCCAGCTGCGGCGTCGTGAGCATCCCCTTGTAGACGAGCGTGCGGCTGGAGAGCGACGGGAAGTACGACGCCAGCTCCCGGTCGAGCTCGTGCTCGATGCGCTTGCGGGCGACGAAGGTGGTGCGGTCGAGGGCGATGGCGCTGGCACCCTCGCGGCTGGCCACGACGAGCTGGCGGAAGCGGGGCATGGCGGCGCGAGCGGTGGCGCCGAGGCCGGTCGGCTCGACGGGCACGTCCCGCCAGGCGAGCACGTCGAGGCCCTCCTCGCCGACGATCGCCTCGATGGCCGCCTCGGCCTTCTCGGCGGCGACGTGGTCGACCGGGAGGAAAGCCATGCCGACGGCGTAGGAGCCGGGCGGCGGCAGCTCGACATCGAGCACGGCCCGCATGAACCGATCGGGGATCTGGACCAGGATCCCGGCTCCGTCGCCGGTGTCGGGCTCCGCTCCGGTGGCGCCGCGGTGGTCGAGGTTCGTGAGCGCCACGAGCCCGGTGCGCACGAGATCGTGGCTGGCCTCACCCTTGATGTGCGCGACGAAAGACACGCCACAGCTGTCGTGTTCGAAGCGCGGATCGTAGAGGCCAAGGCGGCCTGGCGGTGTCTGCATCGTCCTCATCCACGGAAGTCGGGGCCGGCTTGGGTGGACGTCCGCGACGACGCTGTCTCGAACGGTCGGACCATCCTACGCCGGCCCCACCCCCGTCGAACGACCGCCGCCGAAGACGATTCTGATGACCCTTGCGGGTGGCGGGGCACCCCCAAGGGTCATCAGAACCGCGCGGGGTGTCGGTAGCGTCCTGTGGATGTCCTGGCGGCGATGCGGACGGGCGGGCGCGGTGACGGTCCTCCTCGTCGGCGCGCTCCTCGGGGGGTTCGGGGCGATCCCGAGCCCGGTGTCGGCGGCCTGCCCGGCGCCCGGCGGAGCGCGCGTCCCCAACGCCCCGGATCCCGACCCGAAGGCCCAGGTCGTGTTCCGCGGCCACGGATGGGGCCACGGCGTCGGGCTCAGCCAGTACGGGGCCGAGGGCGCGGCGCGGCTCGGCTGCACGGCCCGCCGGATCCTGACCACCTACTACCAGGGCACCACGCTGGCGCCGCTCCGGGGCCACGACACGATCACCGTCACCCTCGTCAAGGCCGGCCCCGTCGCCACGGTCAGGCTCGTCAGCGGCGTGGTGTCCTGGCGCAGCGGGTCCCGCGAGGTCGCCCGGCAGACAGGCGGTCGGTGGACGATCCGGCGACTGGACGGGAACACGGTCGAGCTACGCAACGGCGCCGGCCGCCGGGTCTGGAGGGGCGACCCGCCGCGCCGCGAGCTCGTCGCCCGCCTCCGCTCGGCCATCGTGAGCCTCGACTCGCCGACCGACACCTACGGCAAGCTGCCGATGCGGCTCACGTACGACACGCTGGCCTTCGGCATCCGGCGATCCGGCCTGTTCGTGAGGAAGCAGTTCGCCGACAACGCGACCGGGCGGGCGATGGACAAGTACCTCTTCGGCCTTGCCGAGGTGTCGTCGAGCTGGCCGCGGGAAGCGCTGCGCACGCAGGCCATCGCGGCGCGCACCTTCGCCGCCGACGTCGACGGTCCGCTGATGCCGAACAGCAGCCACCAGAACTACAGCGGCTTCGACCAGGAGGCCGCCGACGCCGCCGCTGGCGGCCGATGGAAGCGGGCCGTGCTCGACACGACCCGGACGATCGTCGCCGACGGCGCCGGC
This sequence comes from Acidimicrobiia bacterium, assembly GCA_013811855.1. GTDB lineage: Bacteria > Actinomycetota > Acidimicrobiia > Acidimicrobiales > Ilumatobacteraceae > JALZMG01. The sequence goes on along the minus strand of JACCUL010000328.1, from coordinate 4,765 downwards.
CAGCCGATCACGGCGACGTTCTCGTCGTCGGTGGCGGGATGGAGCGAGGACGCCCGGTTCTCCTTCGGCGGCTCGCTGCCCTACCTCGTGCCGGTCGACGACAGCCGCTGGGAGATGGCGTCGTCCAACCCCAGCTACCTGCGATCGTGGACCGTCGGTTTCACGCGGGCGCAGATCGCCGCCGCCTTCGACTTCGACCGGGTGATCTCGATCTCGGTGCCCCGTCGCGGCAGCCCGCGGCGCGTCGAGGGGGTCCGCATCGTCGGGCGCCGCAACGGCGTCGAGGTCACCGAGTACGTCCGCGGCTTCACCGTCCGCACGCAACTCGGGCTGCGCTCGCCGGGCTTCAACATCGTGCTCAACGACGTCCGGCCGCCCGCCGGTGCGGTGGCCACCGCGCCGTCCGTCCTGCCCGACGACAGCCACCGGGCCGGGATCCCCGAGCTCCAGCCCGTCGACGAATGACCGGCCCGCCACCCCATCCGCGGGCGCGCCGGGACCGAACCACCCAGCGCGGGTAGCGTCGAGATCCGGACGGCACCGATGCGACGAAGGGGACCCTGACGATGCGGAAGCGGGCGCACGCGCCAGCAGTCGTGCTGCTGACCGCAGCGGCGCTCGTGGTCGCAGCCTGCTCGTCGTCAGGGACCGCGCCGCCATCGACCAGCGCCCCCTCTCCGACCACGGCGCCTGCGCCGGACGCCGGCACGAACCCGACCCCTCCACCGCCGTCCACCTCGGTCCCGACGTCGACGGAACCGGGTGGTCCGGTGGCGGTCACGCGGGACCCGTTGCGCTGGCCGTACCCGTGGAACTCGATCTGGAACTACCCCCTCGGCGACGCGGCCCGGCTCGTACCCCTGAACATGGTCATCCCCACCGAGCGCACGCTCAACGTGGAAGAGGACATCATCGTCGCCGACCCCGACGCCCCGCTGGTGCCGATCGTCCGGCACGACGCGGCGTGGAACGACGGGGAGACGCGATGCGGCGAACAGCTCGACGGCGACCTCATCACACCGGGTGTGCCGATCCCCCCCGGGTTCGTCACCGACCCCGGCTACTGGGGGGTCAAGCCCAACCACGCCACCGCCATCGTCATGGCGGACCTCACGCTGTTCGAGACGCAGCCGCTGCACATCTGCCCGGACGGCACCGTCGTCTCCGAGTACACCAACGAGCGCTGGCAGGGTGACTCGATCCTGACCGGCGGGATGGGCGGCGAGCCCGACGGCGGGGCCCACGGCGGCTCGTTCATGACGGCGTTCGGCGGCACGATCCGCCTCGGCGAGTGGGTCCCCGGCGGCGCCATCAGGCACGCCATCAAGGTGGACCTCGACTCGGGCGCCAACCTGTCAACTGTCGGCGGCGGCTTCCGCTGGCCGGCGCTCGTCGCCGACAGCGGCTACTTAGCGGGCTACGCCGGCTCGATCTCGGAGGCCCGGATGGGCTCACTGCTGGCGCTGGCGCCGGACTTCGACGTCGCCGCGCTCGCCACCGAACCGGCCCGCATCCTCGCCACCACGCTGGCGCGCTACGGCGCGTACGTGGTCGACGGCAGCGGCTGGTCGACGGCGATGTTCGCCACCGAGTGGGGTCCGGACGGCCGGGTCATCGACGAGTTCGAGCGCGAGTGGGGCTATCCGCTGGCCGGACACCGGCCGCTGGTGACCGGGTCGCAGGCTGAGTTCCTCGGCGACATCGAGACGATCTACGCCAACCTGCAGATCGTCGACGACAACGCGCCGGGGAATGTGGGCGGTTCGGGCGATCGCCTGGCACCATGGGCGCCGTCGTTCAGCGACGGCACCGGTAGTCACCCCTGAAGATGCGCATCCTCCACGTCAACAAGTTCCTGTACCGGCGGGGCGGCGCCGAGGCGTACATGCTCGACGTCGCCGAGCTGCAGCGCGCCGCCGGCCACGACGTCGAGTTCTTCGCCATGGAGCACCCCGACAACGTGCCGTCCGCCTACGACTCGGCGTTCCCTCCGTACATGGAGCTCGACCCGCCGCCGGAGCGCCTCGGCACGCGGCTGCGGACCGCCGCCAACGTCTTCTGGTCGCCCCGCGCCCGACGGTCGATGGACGACGTGCTGGCCCGGTTCCGGCCCGACGCCGTGCACCTCCACAACGTGTACCACCAGCTGTCGCCGTCGATCTTGCGCCCCGTCAAGGCGCGTCGCATCCCGGCGGTGATGACGCTGCACGACTACAAGCTGGCCTGCCCGACGTACCAGTTCCTCGACCACGGCGCGATCTGCGAAGCCTGCGTGCCCCGTCACTTCCACCACGCGGCCCTGCGGCGCTGCAACCACGGCTCCCTCGCGGCGAGCGCACTGCTCGGCGCCGAGCTGACGGTCCACACGCTGACCCGGGCCTACTCGCCCGTCGACGTGTTCGTCTGCCCCAGCCGGTTCCTACTCGGCAAGATGGTCGAAGGCAAGGTCTTCCCCGACCGGCTCCGCCATCTCCCCCACTTCGCCCAGCTCGATCGCATCGGCCCGGCCGACACGCCCGGCCGGGACGTCGTCGTCGCCGGGCGACTGGCATCGGAGAAGGGCATCGACGTCGCCATCGACGCCATCGCCCTGCTCCCCGACGTCCGCCTGACGATCGCCGGCGACGGCCCGGCGCGCGCCGAGCTCGAGGCGAGGGCGACGGCGGTCGCCCCCGACCGGATCGAGTTCACCGGCCGGCTGGACGCCTCCACCCTGCACGCCACGATCCGCCGTGCGGCCGCGGTGCTCGTGCCGTCCCGGTGGCACGAGAACCAGCCGATGATCGTGCTCGAGGCGTTCGCCTGCGGCCGGCCGGTCATCGCCAGCGACCTCGGTGGCCTGCCCGAGCTGGTCCGCGACGGCATCGACGGGGCGCTCGTGCCCCACGACGACCCGGCCGCGCTGGCGACCGCCATCGCCGCCGCGACCGGCGACCGCGTCCGTGCGCACGAGATGGGCGCGGTGGGTCGGGCGCGGGTCCTCGCCGAGTTCTCCATCGACGCCCACCTCGCCGGGCTCGACGAGATGTACGCGCTCGCCACCGCGCATCGGGCGGGACAGCGATGACCCAGCGACCACTGCACATCGCCATGCTCGGGTCCCGCGGCGTTCCGGCCACCTTCGGTGGCGTCGAGCACCACGTCGAGGCACTCGGTCGCCGGCTCGTCGAGCGGGGCCACGAGGTCACGGTGTTCTGCCAGTCGACGTACCACCGCGGCGAGCACGGTGGGCGCGGCGAGGGACCCGACGGCGACGGTGAGCGGTTGACCGAGTACCGCGGCATGCGCCTGGTCGCCGTGCCGGTCGTGTCGTCCAAGCACCTCGAGGCGCTGACCCACTCCGCCCGCTCCACCTTCACAGCGATGCGGGCCCGCTTCGACATCATTCACTACCACTCCGTCGGTCCCGGTGTGTTCTCGTTCGTGCCCCGGTTCCTCGGCCGGGCCAAGGTCGTCCAGACGATCCACGGCCTCGACGCCGAACGGGCCAAGTGGGGGCGGGCGGCGACGGCGATGCTGCGCACGGCCACGTGGCTGAGCGCCCGGGTCCCCGACGTCACGGTCACCGTGTCGCAGGCGCTGGCCGACCACTACCGCCAGCGCTACGGCCGCACGTGCGTAGCGATCCCCAACGGGCTCGAGGCCCGACCCCGCCCCGCCGCCCGGCTGATCACCGAGCGGTACGGCCTCAGCGCCGGGTCCTACGTGCTGTTCGTCGGGCGACTCGTGCCGGAGAAGTGTCCCGACCTGCTGGTGCGGGCGTTCCGCGACGTGCCGGGAGATCGCCGGCTCGTGTTCGCAGGGGGCACGAGCTACACCGACGACTTCCTCACCCGACTGGAGGCGGAGGCGGCGCGCGATCCCCGGGTCCTGCTGGCCGGCTACGTCTACGGGGAAGCACTCGACGAGCTCTACGCCAACGCCGCCGCGTTCGTCCAGCCGTCCGCGCTGGAGGGACTGCCCCTCACCCTGCTCGAAGCGATCGGATCGGAGCGACCGGCGATCGCCAGCGACATCCCTCCGCACTGCGAGGTGCTGGAACGCGACCGGGCCGGCGGTCGCCTGTTCCACGACGGCGACAAGGCCGGCCTCACGAAGGTGCTGACGGCGGTGCTCGCCGACCCGGAAACCGAGTCGCGCGGTGCCATCGAGCTCGCCGCCGGCGTGCGCCGCCGCTACGACTGGGACGCCGCCACCGATCAGCTGGTCGACCTCTACCGTTCCGTGATGGCCTGAGAATCGTCACACGACTGCAACATTCAGAACGAAGGAAGCGGTCGCCGACCGGTACCATCTGCCGCCGGGAATCAAGAGCGGACGGAGACAATCAAATGAAGGCTGGGCGGGCGCGTTCGCGCGCATCCTTGGTCGTGGGCGCGGTTCTCGCTCTCACGACCCTCACGGCGACGGCGGGGATCTCTTCCCTCGTCGAAGCCAACCAGAGTGTGGTGCCGAGCACCTTCCCCTTGGGCAACCAGCCCCGGGTGATGGACGGCCGGATCTACAGCATCGACACCCGAGGCAACAGCGTGATGGTGGGTGGCACGTTCACCCGCATCCGCCCTGCGGCCACGGGCAGCGCGGAGATCGCCCAACGGGGCATCTTCAAGTTCGATGTCAGCACGGGGACGATCGATCCGACGTTCCGGCCGACGCTGAACGGCAACGTGGAGGGCATCCGGTACTCACCGGACGGCGCATCGGTGTACGTCGCCGGGTCGTTCACGACGGTCAACGGCGTGACCCGCAACCGGGTCGTCAAGCT
>JACCUL010000331.1 GCA_013811855.1 Acidimicrobiia bacterium | reverse complement strand
CCCGTCAGGTGGCAAGGGCGCGGCCCGGCCCGCCGATGGCGCGGCGCCACGATGTCGCCGACCATCCGCGGGCGGTGCGGGCGGCGGCGCACCGCCGGGACGTCGACGTGTACGGCGACGAGGCCGGGCTGGTCGTCATCGGCCGAGGGGTCGCGGGGCGCACCGAGCTGGCCGTCGAGCTGTTCGACGCCACGGCGCGGTCGAAGGGGCACGGTCGTCGCCTCCTCGCCGCCGCGCTCGGCTGCCGCCCGGAGGGCGAGCGCTGCTGGGCCCAGATCGCCCCCGGCAACGCCGCCTCCCTGCGCAGCGCGCTGGCGGTCGGGTTCGTGCCGATCGGTGCCGAGGTCGTGATCGCACCGTCGTCGTGACGGCGGGCTCGCCGCTTCAGTCCTCGACGAACGCGTAGCGGTTGGCGTCCAGCGCGCCGAGCTCGGTGCCCTCGTCGTCGAGATCGGTCAGCGAGCGCAACATGACGTCCTCACCCGACGCGACGATGGCCGCCGATCCGTCGGGCGCGATGGCGAGCACCCGCTCGACGTCCCCGAGGTCGAGCCGTTCGCCGTCCTGCCAGACCGACGTGGCGGGACCGCCGGCACCGAGGAACGTCGCCGTACAGCCGTCGGCCGACATTGCCGCGGCGACCTGTTCGACATCTTCGACAGGCTCGCCGAGCAACTCGGCGGTCTCCAGGTCGAGGAAGGTCAGGGCGCCCTCGCCGGTCGTGATCGGCACGCATCGCGGCATTGCCGCGGACAACGGGGTGGAGGTCAACGAGCCGTCGACGGCGCCGACGGTGACGCCGTCCGAGTCGACGACGACGATGCGTGTCCCGCTGACGACGACCATCCGCTCGCCGGCGGGGAACGGCACCACCCGATCGATCTCCTCGCCGGCGAGGTCGATGTCCTCGCCGTCGTCCGGATCGGCCGCCGTCGTGGTGGTCGTCGTGACCGAGCCGTCGTCGCTCACGACGACGAGGCGTCCGTCCGGCGCCAGCAGGACGCCGCGCGCCGTGGGCACGGTGAAGGTCCGCTCGTCGGCATCGTCGCCGCCACCGATCGGTCGCACGGCGATCTCGGTCTCGGGGCCGGCGGTCTGGGCCGTGACGAGGTCGTCGCCGACGATCCCGACGGCGAGGCCGGGCGCGAATGTCGGGTCGCCGCCGTCGGTCGGGATCACGACGGTCTGGAAGGACCGGGCGTCGGCGGTGATCACGTACCGAGCGTCGGGGGTCACCTGGACGGACGTCGGAAGGAAGAGGGCGTCGTCGAGCCCACTGATCTCGCGCAGCGCGAACTCGTCGTCCGGCGTGATCACCAGCCCGTCGCCGCCCACCGGCGGCACGGCGATCAGGGCGAACTCCTGCGTCTGGGGCGCCGGGACGACGAGCGATCCCTCGGGCACGTCGACGGCGCGCACCTCGTCGGACCCGACGTCGACGATGGCGACCCGGTCGTCCCCGACGAACGCCAGGTAGCCGGCGCGGCTGAACGCGCTCGTGGCGCCGTCGACGCCGGTCGACATGCGGGAGCGCTCCTCGCCGTCGTCGTCGAGAATGACGAGCCCGTCGCCGCGGCCGTCGATCACGGCGATGGCGTCCCACGCGGGAAGCTCATCGCCCGGCCCTTCGTCGTCCCCGTCGCGCTGGATCACGGCGACGGCCACCGCGCCGGCGCCCACGACGGCGACGGCCCCGAGCACGGCCGCTCGGCGGAGGCGGTAGTTCGGGCGTCGGGTCGGACGGTTCTCGTGGCTCGTCCGACGGGTCCTCGGATCGGGCGGCGGCAGCGGTCGATCCACCGGCCGGATCGTAGGACCCGGGTAGCTTCGCTCCGTGGTCGTCGCGTGCCCCCGGTGCGGGTCGGAGCGCGAGGTGCGCTTCTACGGGCCGTGCGAGTCGTGCCGCCTGCAGCTCCGCGAGATGTTCGTGCGCGAGGCGCGGGTGATCGAGCTGGCGGGCTACGAGCCGAAGGTCAACGTCACGCCCAACGCCGTCGCCCAGAAGGACAGCTGAGCGCAGCCAGGCCCGGGGTAGCGTGGCTGGGCCCTCGGGGACGTGGCGCAACTGGGAGCGCACCACCTTTGCAAGGTGGGGGTTGCGGGTTCGAGTCCCGTCGTCTCCACGGTTTGCGTCACCGCAACTCGCCGGATGCGGCCACGTGCGGTGACACAAACGTCAGGGATGGAACGCCACCTCCTGCTCCGACTTGACGATCTGCGGGTACCCGCGCGATCATCGAACACGTGTACCTCCAGGGTTCGTTGCTCGGCGCCGATGAGCCGGCCGTCGACGCGGCGTTTGATGGACTCCGGCGCCACCAGCTCGACGCCACGTCGTGGATCGACCACGCCGCGAGCTGGCTGCGCGGCCACGACGAGGTGTTCGACCGCCTGTTCCACGAGCTGGCGTGGCGGCAGCGCACGGTCATGATGTACGAGCGCCGCCTCCCCGAACCGCGGCTGACGGCGTGGTGGACGCCGGCGCGGGGACCGGAGCCGTTGCCCGTCCTCGCTGCCGGACGCGTCGCGCTCACGGCACGGTACGGCGTCACCTTCGACTCGATCGGCTTCAACTGCTATCGCCACGGCAACGACTCGGTCGCCTGGCACGGCGACCGGCACCGGCACACCGTGGTCGACCCGGTCGTCGCCATCATCAGCGTGGGCACGCCCCGTCCGGTGCGCCTGCGACCGCGAGGCGGTGGGTCGTCGGTGTCGTTCGACCTCGGCCACGGTGACCTGTTCGTCATGGGCGGCGCCTGCCAGCACGACTGGGAGCACTGCGTGCCGAAGGTCCGCCACGCCGAGCCCCGGATGTCGATCACGTACCGCCACGGCGCCACCCGCTGACGCGGGGAGCGGTCCGCACGTCCCAGCCCTCCAGGGCGACCGCGACGTGGCGCCACACCTTGTCCCCGCCGACTGTCACCGGACGGTGTCGGCGCCCACGGCGGGCCGCGGTCGGCGTTGTGAGCCGAGCCGACAC
>JACCUL010000296.1 GCA_013811855.1 Acidimicrobiia bacterium | reverse complement strand
GCCAGTTCAACGGTCGGCTCGAATGCCCGACCCACAACCGCCACGCCGACCGCCACGACCACCACGCCCAACCCGACCCAACCAGGCACATCACCTTCCTCGACGACCTCCGCGCCCGCCTGCGCTGACACCACCTCCGCACCGAACCCGCCGACGACCCCGACCCCCACGACAACGGGGTGCCGGGGCCCTGACGGAGGCCGTCGGTAGGATCCCTGCGATGGTGGATGTCTCGGCGTGCGGTGTGATCACTCGTGAGTGGGCATGGCGACGCCGCCTGGTGGCGACCGGGCTCGCCGGGGTGGCGCTGCTGACGGCGTGCACCGCAGTGACGACCGCGGATCCGGACGGCGACGGCTCGACCCCCGCACCGGCGACGGCGGCAGCCACCGCGTCGCCGACGACGCCACTCTCGACCCGGGCCACGACGACGACGGAGCGGCCGACGACGACGGAACGGCCGACGACCACCGCGCGCCCGACGACGACGGAGCGGCCGACGACGACGGAACGGCCGACGACCACCACCGAGGCGCCGCCGGCCAACATCGTGCCGATCGCCGCGCTGGACGCGCCCTTGGCTGCCGTCGGGGCCTCCGGGGGACCGGAGACCCAGCGGGTGCAGCAGCGCCTGCTCGACCTCGGCATCTGGCTGGACGCCGCCGACGGCGCGTACGGGCTGACGACGCAACAGGCCGTGATGGCGTTCCAGAAGTACATGCAGTTTCCGGCGACGGGTGAGGTCGACCAGAACACGGCCGCGTACCTGACGAGCCTGACCGTCAAGCCGCACGGTCGCGCCGACGCCGGCACGCTCGTCGAGATCGACAAGACCCGCCAGCTGCTGTTCGTCGTCGTCGACGGTCGCCCGGTGTGGACGTTCAACACATCGACGGGCAACGGCGAGAAGTACGAGGAGCCGGACCAGAACACGCCGGGCGAGACGATCGAGGGCGTGTCGCTCACCCCCGACGGGCTCCACGACGTCTACCGCGAGCGGGTCGAAGGCTGGTGGGAGGGCGACCTCGGCCAGATCTACCGGCCCAAGTACTTCGTCGGCGGCATCGCCGTGCACGGCTCCAACAGCGTGCCCAACTACCCGGCGTCACACGGCTGCGTGCGGGTCACCACCCAGGCCATGGACTACATCTGGGAGACCGGGTTGATGCCGATGGGCCTCCCGGTGTGGGTTCACCTGTTGTCGCCGTCCTGACCAGCGTCGCCCCATCGCACCGCGATCGCTTGCTCGGCTCGCTCCGCCTTCCCGGCCCGCCGGGAGCGGATCGGATGGTCGGCTGACGTCAGGCACCGGCCGCTGTCGAGGTCGAAGCGCCACCCGTGCAGTGTGCACGTCAGCGTGCAGTCGTCGACCTCGCCGAACACGGCCAGGTCGGCGTTGCGGTGCGGGCAGCGGCGCTGCACGACCCAGCCGTCGAGCTCGATGTCGGGCTCGACCTCGGTCGGCGGATAGAGCCTGCGGACGGCCTCGGCCTCCGTCCGGCGCATCCGCTCGACGGACAGCGACTTGAAGAAGTTGTAGACCCACTCGTTGAACTCGCCACGACGCCAGGCCGAGAACCGGCACGAGAGGAACAGTGAGTTGCTCCAGTCGACAGCGCGGGCGGCGACGACCTCCTCGACGAGCGAGCGGTCGATGTCGAAGCGAAAGGCGTGATCCTGCCCCTCGGAGGCGCCGACCGTGCCGGCCGGGAAGTCGACGAGGATCTCCACGTCACCGGCCCGCAGCAGGCAGGCACCGCCCACCGCGTCGCGCACGGTGGGCGCCATCTCCAGAAGCGGCTCCCACCACTCGCGGAGTGTGGTGACGAGGTCGGTCGGCTCGTGGTCCGCCCAGCCCGCCTTGAGGCCGTCGATCCACGGCAACCAGTCCGCCTGGTAGTCCCGCAAGTGGTCGCCCTTGGCGGTGAAGATGGCCTCGACGTCGGCGTCCGGCACCGGGTGGTGGACCGTGATCTCCTCCGGCGTCACCTCGATGGCGGTGCCCGGCACAGCCAGGATGCCGCGGTGGCCGGACGCGGTGAGGCGGCCGAGGAACGTCCGCTGGTCGACGAAGATGCTCTGCTTGCTCTGCTTGCTCTGCTTGCTCGACTCGTCGTCGATGACGTTGAGGCGGAACAGCTCGGGGTCGAGGAAGCACGGGGGACCGGCGCTGGGAACGACGGCGCGGGCGCCGACCGACTCGACGTAGCGCATCGCCCGGGCGAGTTGGCTGTCGACCTTGGCGGTCACCCGCGCCTGCATCTCGTCGGGTGCGAGGTCGTACACCATCGGGTACCAGATCGCCCCGCTGTACTGCAGCCAGTGGAGGTCGACGGGGCCGTGGCTGCGCAAGGCGTCGAGGTCGGTCGTGCGGCAGTCGTTCTGGTCGACGAAGCGCACGGCACCGTTCGACACGACGAGCGCCGAGTCGCCGCCCGGTCCGTCGGTGATGCTCGTCTCGACGTGGATGGCCACGGTCAGGCCGTCGAGATCGAGCTCCTCGCCGTCCACGGTGCGGGTCAGCTCGGTGAAACCGAGTGACCGCATCGCCCGCTCGAGCTCGCGCGTCGGGTACCCGGGCAGGAGGACGTCGACGTCCCGGCGCAGGTGCTGGCACAACCACGGCGCGTCCCAGTGGTCACTGTGCAGATGGGAGACGTAGAGGTGGTCGACCGCTTCGAGACGCGCCAGCAGTTCGCCGGACAGCTGGTCGTTGCGGGGGAACGGGAACCACGACCCGAAAAACGCGGGCAGGAACCATGGATCGCAGAGGATCGAGGTGTGCTCGGTCTCGATCAGGATCCCGGCGTGGCCGATCGACGTGGCGCGCATCAGCGGTGCGCGCACGGAGGCGAGCTCCCGGGTCAGGCGACGGGCGGGTCGGTGTACTGCTGGCCGGCGCGCGAGACGTGCTCGGTCCAGGCCGCGCCGTCCCAGTAGCGCAGCTCGTAGCGGCCGGCCGGGTCGGTGTACCAGCCGGCCGGGACCGACGGCGTGGACGGCGCGGGAGCGGCCGGTGCCGAGCCGTAGCCACCCTGCCCATAGCCCGGCGAGGGCGCCGCCGACTGGCCGCCCCACCCCTGGGAGGAGCCGGAGTCGCTGCCCGACGTCGAGCCCCAGTTGCCGCTCGGTGCCGACGAAGCGGGCGCCGTGCCCCATCCCGCCGGCTCGCTGGCGGCCGGAGCGGCCGGCGCGTCACCGGCGCCCGGACCCCATCCGCCGGCGCTGACGGTCGTGTCGGTGGCGTCGGACGTTGACGAGCCGCTCGAGATGGCGTCGGTCGATGACGTCGATCCCCACGCCGCCGTCGCGCCCGTGTCGTCACCGGACGAGGCCGAGGCGCTGTCGCCGGAGCTGGTCGTGCTCTCCCGCCGCAGATAGGCGACGATGTCGCGGCCCGCCGGCACGATGGCGACGACGTCCCACCCGTCGCCGGACTTCTCGGAGAGCTGGTCAGCCAACGAGGCCGCCTCGAAGGTGGAGACGCTCACGGTCTCGTACTCGTGCATGGCGCCGAACCCTACCCCTGCCGGCACGGTTCAACCCGAGTCCCGCCAGCCCGGGGTCGCGTCGGTCCGACGTGACAGCACGGATTCGGCACGCCGGCGCGTCCAGGCCCGTAGGCGGCCGCATCACCGCGTGACGAGACGGTCCACGTCGGCCTCGGCGGTGGGGCCGTCGAAGACGACGAGCCCGTCGCGCAGGGCGACGATGCGCTCGGCGGCGGCCACCGTCGCCAGCTCGTGGGTCGCCACGAGCAGCGCGGCGCCTGCGGCGTGGCTGCGGACGAACAGCTCGAGCAGGGCCTGCCGGCCGGCGAGGTCGAGGCCGACGAACGGCTCGTCGACGAGCAGAACGTCGAACGGCCGCACGAAGGCGAGCGCGATGGCCGCCTTCTGGCGGAGCCCGCGGCTGAACGTCGTCGGGAGCTCGTCGGCGCGATCGCCGAGGCCGAGGAGGTCCACCAGATCCGTGGCGCGATCCTCCCAGTCGGTCGTGTCGTGGAGTCGGGCGATGTACTCAAGGTGCTCCCGCAGGCTGAGGTCGTCGTAGAACGAAGGCTGATCGCCGAGGTACGAGGCGGCGCTCCTGGCGGCCAGCGATCCCGCCGCCTGGCCCATCACCGTGACCGTGCCGGAGGTGGGTTGGAGCAGCCCGGCGACGATGCGCAGCAACGTCGTCTTGCCGCTGCCGTTGTGGCCGAGGAGGACGACCCGCGTGCCCAGCTCGATCCGGAGATCGACCGGCCCGACCGCCGCCGCGTCGCCGTACGTCTTCACGACGTCGGTCGCCTCCACCGCGGGCGCGCCGTTCACGAGGCCGCCTTTGCTCGTTGGGCGCCCTCGAGGAACGCCCGCCAGCGCGCCGCCCAATGATCCCGCCGCCGCACCCACAGGACGGTGGCGGCGATCAGGAGCGCGGCGCCGGCGATGGATCGCAGCACCGTGCCGGCGGTCGGCAGCTCGCGCATCGCCAGCACCGGGGCGGTGCCGAGCACGCTCACGACGACGGGGAGGAGCAGGCGGATGGTGGACGCGAAGCCAGCCACCTCGGGGGGCATCGCCGCCGATCGCGGTGACACGGCGACGAGGTCGGGTGCGTCGCGTACGACGGTGACGACGGAGCCGCACACGGCCGCCCACGTCACCGGCGCGGCCAGCGTCACCGCCGCGGCAGCGGCGTCGGGTTCGAAGGCGACGACGATCCCGGCACCGAGCAACGCGATGGGGACCAGCGCGACTGCCGGTGCGGCGAGGTGGCGCACGAGCAGCCACCCGCGGTCGCGGGGCAACGAATCCGTGTGGTCGGGACGGTCGATCTCCTGGGACAAGGGCTCGACGGCGTCGAGGCCGAGGAGGTGCAGCGCCACGCCGGTGGCGACGAGCGCGGGGGTCGTTCCCCGGACCGCGGCGACGACGCCGACGGCGGCGACCCCGGCCAGCAACACCATGCGGACGATGCGCGGCAGCGGGTAGCGAGCCAACCCGCGCCACCCCCGGCGCCAGACGGCACCCGTCGGACCGGTCGGCGACGTCGGTCGCCGGCGCAGCCATGGTTCGTCGCGGGGATGCTCGTTGCGGAGCTGCCGGCGCAGCAGCACGACGGTGCGCAGATCCTGCACCGTCACGGCGAAGCGCAGTTGCGAGACGAGATCGCCGCGCCGCACGAGCGGTTCGACCACCAGCCGACCGGCGGTCGCCAGCGCGGCGATGATCGCCGCTCCGACGACCACCAGCGCCAGCAGGTCGACGGGCTCTTGGCGCATACCCCACAGGGCCAGGCTGCCGAGCGTGTCGGCTGGTCCCGGCCAACCGCGCACCGCGGCGGCGAGCTGGACGGCGATGGCGGCGGTGCCGAGGCCGGTGGCCGCCCACCGGGGGACGGCGAGCACGTGGGTCAGCAC
>JACCUL010000292.1 GCA_013811855.1 Acidimicrobiia bacterium | reverse complement strand
GGCCGCCGGGCCGTGGACGATCGCGGTGATCTCGTCGGCCAGCGCTCGTTGAGCCAGCCGGCGCTCCGGCGCCTCGGCGTGCTCGGCGAGGAGACCGGCGATGACGTCGAGCGGGCGCAGCGAGAACACGTGGAACTGCCGCTCGAGGTCGGCGTCGTCGAGACGCATCCAGTGCTGGTGGAACTGGTACGGCGACGTGCGCGCGGCGTCCAGCCACAACCGGGCGCCGGTCGTCTTCCCGAGTTTGCTCCCGTCGGCGCCGGTCAGCAGTGGCCAGGCGAGGGCGTGAACGGCGGTCTGGCGCTTGCGGCGGATGAGATCGACGCCGGACACGATGTTGCCCCACTGGTCCGACCCCCCCATCTGGAGCTCGCACCCCAGGTGGTCGTGGAGCCACAGGTAGTCGTTGGCCTGGAGGAGCATGTAGCTGAACTCGGTGAAGGAGATGCCGTGGTCGGACTCCAGCCGCACGCGGACGCTCTCCCGGGCGAGCATCTGGTTGACGGTGGCGTGCTTGCCGACATCGCGCAGGAAGGCCAGCAGCGTGATCGGATGGGTCCACTCCCGGTTGTCGACGAGGCGACCGCGGCCCGCGGTGAGATCGACGATGCGGCCGATCTGCGCCGTGATCGCCGCGACGTTGCGGTCGAGGGTCTCGTCGTCGAGCAGGTTGCGCTCCTCGGACTGCCCGCTCGGATCGCCGATCATGCCGGTCGCGCCACCGGCCAGCGCGATCGGGACGTGCCCGGCGTCCTGGAACCGCCGCAGCATGATCAGCCCGACCAGGTTGCCGTGATGCAGGCTGTCGGCCGTCGGGTCACAGCCGAAGTACAGGGTCAGCGGCAGCTGACCAGGCGCCAGCCGAGCGGCCAGCGCAGCCCGATCGGTCGACTCCTGGATCAGGCCGCGAGCCTCGAGATCGGCGAGCAGGTCCATGGCGGTCCGCCATGATGGCATCGTCGTCCTTCCCGCCGCTACCGACCCCGCCTCGTGCCGACAACACTTCGCCGCGTTTGCCGCCTCGACGGCCACGTGGGCGCCGACGTACTCCCGGCTCAGCGGCATCGTCGCGGCTGATCCCGAGCTGGCCGGCCACCTGCTGCTCGCTCCGCCGACGCAGCGCCTGCCCGTCTTGCTGTTCGCCTGCGTCCACCACCTGCTCCTCGACGAGCCCGAGCACCCGCTCGCGGCGTGGTACCCGAACCTCGTCGTCGGGACGCCGCGGACCGACGATCCGGCACCGGCTTTGCGCCAGTTGTGCGCGGAGCGCCGCGACGAGCTGGCCGCGCTCCTGGCGACGCGGCGCACGCAGACCAACGAGGTCGGCCGCAGTGCGCTGTTCGTGCCCGTGTTCGGGCTGCTCGCCGACGAGATCGGCCCCCTCGCCCACCTCGACGTCGGGACGAGCGCCGGGCTCACCCTGCTGCTCGACCGGTTCCACTACACGTACGAGCCCGGTGGAACGCTGGGCACGCCGGGCCCGATCCGGCTGACGTGCGGGACCCGCGGAGCCGTGCCGATCCCGACCGAGATGCCGGACGCGGCGGCCCACGTGGGACTCGACGAGGCGCCGATCGACGTAGGTGACGACGACGCCGTGCGCTGGCTGCAGGCCTGCGTCTGGCCGGACCAGGCCGACCGCTTCCACCGCCTGCGAGCCGCCGTCGACCTGGCCCGCAGCGTCGGGGTCGACGTCCGACGAGGCGATGCGGTGACCACGACACCTCATCTCGTCGACGAGCTCGCCGCCGTGGGTCACCCGGTGCTGACCAGCTCGTTCGTGCTGACCTACCTCACATCCGGCGCCCGTCGCGCTTTCCTCGCCGTGCTCGACGACCTGGCGGCCGAGCGCGATCTGACGTGGGTCTTCGTCGAGATCCCCGCCGCCGTCCCGGAGCTGCCAGTCCTCGACGCGGCGTCCGACCAGACGGCGCTGGTGATCGTCCGGTGGCGGTCGGGACAACGTCGCGCCCAGCACCTGGCCGAGGTCCATCCGCACGGCTACTGGATCCACTGGAACCGGCAGGAAATCGCTCGACAAGGCGGCGCTGGATTGGTCTGATCCGGGTGTGAGTACCGAAGCATCCATCGTTCCAGCCGACGACGCCGGTGGCGTGCCGTTCGACGACGACTTCGACGACGGCGCACCCACCGATGCGGCCGACCGGGAGGCCGTTCCCGGCGCACCGGCGTACGACAGCGCGACGATCCTCGTGTCCCGCGGGATCACGTACCCGACGTCGACGCCGAGCGGCATGAGCGCGCTCAAGAGCTTCGTGCTGTCGACCTACAGCGGCGCCGACCTCGGCTGCCTGGCCCAACCTCCCCGGGAGGTGCGCGGCGGCGGCAGCACGAGCCTGCACTCCTGGGGCATCGCGTGGGACTGGCGGTGGGCCAACCCTGGGCCGGGCCGGGCCATCGCCGATCAGGTCATCGCGTTCTGTCTCGAGCACACCGGGCCGCTCGGCATCCAGGCCGTGCACGACTACGAGGCGTGCAAGTACTGGAAGTCCTACAACGGGTGGAACCAGGCGACGAACAACCCGTCGACGGGCTTCGGCCAGTCGTGGGCGCAGTGGCTGCACATCGAGCGCACCTGGGCGGCGGCCAACGACGCCAGGTCGATCGGCGATGCGCTGTCCGACGCCGGCGCCGATCCCGGACGCACGACGCTGACGGCGAGCGACGAGGCGCAGGATGCCGGCGACATCGAGCTGCCGGATCCCGTGCTCGGCGAAGGCGATCGGGGCGCCAACGTCGCCCGGCTGCAGGACTTCCTGCGCTTCTTCGGGTTCGCCGACTTCACCCGCAGCGACGGCGAGTTCGGTACGAAGACGAAGGCCGCCGTCGCCGCGATGCAACAGCGGCTCGCCTCCAAGGGCTGGTACGACGGGCCGATCGACGGCGAGTACGGCCCCCGCAGCGCCACCGGATCGGCCACCTTCCTGGCCGCGGCGAAGAAGAAGTAGGAGCTCAGTTCCCGACGACGGACTCCAGGAGCACGGACGTCGCCGCCCAGCGGGCAGCTACCGGTGCCCGACCGCTCGTCACGTCCCGGGAGATCGCCTTGGCGGCCAGTCGCTCGAGGGTGCCCCACGATCGCAGGCTGCGGGTCGCCACGGCCTGGGGCGGTCGTTCGCCCAACGCCGGCAGGTCGAAGGCGGAGGCGTCGAACTCGACATCGCTGACAACGACCTTGAGCCAGTCCCGGGCGAGGGCACCCTCGATCACCGGCCGTCCCTGCGGCAGGGTCACCGCCATCGGCGCGCCGTCGTTGAGCGCGACCGTCTGCCCTGGTGCGACGCGTCCCGTGTGCAGCAGCGCGCTGCAGCGGAACCGGTCGGTGAGGTCGAGCACGGCGACGAAGAGGTGCTCGCCCGTGGTGTTGCGGAGCTCGGCGAAGATGCGCGGCTCCGTCCATCCGCCGTCGCCGGCCGGCTCGTAGCGGACCGTGTACCCGGCGGCCGGCGCCAACGCGGTGCGGTCGGCCGGGCGCACGGTCTCACCTTCTTCGGCCGCGAACACGTCGAGCGCGATCGCGTCGTCGAGCGGTGACGCCTGGTCGCCGAGGCTGCGCACCTGCTCCCAACGCACGACGTGCTCGAGTTGCGACACGACGAGCCGGGCGCCGCCGTCGTCGGCGACCGGGACGTCGGGCAGGATCGGGG
>JACCUL010000096.1 GCA_013811855.1 Acidimicrobiia bacterium | reverse complement strand
GGTGAGCCTTCGGCGGTGGTCGGCGACGACCTCGCCGGCGCCGGTACCGACGTCGGCCAGCGCCCGCATCACGGCGACGAGGGCGTCGTCACGGTCGCGGGCGAGCTCGGCCACGGAGCGGCCGGCGGCCTGCTCGTCGGACTGCGCCACGACGCGGTCGACGAGCTCGCCGGTCAGCTCGGGGACGTCGGTCAGCTTCGTCCACGGCCATTGCAATGCCGGTCCGAACTGCTCCATGAAGTGGCGCATGCCGGCCTCGCCGCCGGCGAGCCGGTACGTCAGGAACGTGCCCATGAAGCTCCACCGCAGTCCGGCACCGAAGCGGATGGCGTCGTCGACCTGGGCGACGGTGGCAACCCCGTCGTTAACGAGCCACAACGCCTCCCGCCACAGCGCCTCGAGCAGCCGGTCGGCGACGAACCCGTCGATCTCGACATCGAGCACGAGCGGGCGCATCCCGACCCAGCGGTAGACCGCGGCCGCCCGCTCGACGGCCGCGGGGGCCGTCGCCGCGCCACCACACACCTCGACGAGGGGCAGGAGGTACACGGGGTTGAACGGGTGACCGACGACGAGCCGTTCGGGGTGGCGCAGACCATCCTGCATCGCCGACGGTCGGAGCCCGGACGTCGACGAGGCGAGGACGACATCGGCGTCGGCGACGGCGTCGGCGCGAGCCAACAGCTCACGCTTCACCCCGAGGCGCTCCGGCGCGCTCTCCTGGACCAGGTCGGCCCCGACGACAGCCTCCTCCGGCGTGCCGACGATCGTCAACGTCCCCTCCGCCGGGAGCGCCACATCGAGCAGCCGACCGACCGCCCGTCGGGCGTCGTCGAGCACCCGCCCGACGGCGGCGGCCGCGCCCGGAGCCGGGTCGTACAACGCGACGTCGACACCGTGGAGCAGGAAGCGCCCGGCCCAGCCGCCGCCGATGACGCCGCCGCCGAGCAACCCGACGCGGCGGACGGCGAGATCGACCGTCATCAATGCTTCGTCAGGGCGAGCCGGTCGCGCACCTCGGCCGGACCCTGTACGCGCACGTTCATGCTCTCGAGGATGCGGACCGCCCGCGCCACGAGCTCGGCGTTCGTGGCCAGCTGCTTCGGCCCGACGTAGAGGTTGTCCTCCAACCCGACGCGCACGTTGCCTCCGGCGAGCGCGGCCATCGCCACGTACGGCAGCTGCATGCGACCGATCGAGAAGGCGGAGAACACGGCGCCGGGCGGCAGCAGGTTGACGAGCGACAGCAGCGTGGTCGGGTCGTCGGGCGCGCCGTAGGCGATGCCCATGCACAACTGCACCATCACGGGCTCGTCGATGAGCCCGTCGGCGAGCATCTCGCGCACCATCACGAGGTGCCCGGTGTCGAAGACCTCGAGCTCGGGCCGCACGCCGAGCTCCTGCACCTGGCGGGCCATCGACCGCAGCACGCCCGGCGTGTTGACCATCACGTAGTCGCCGCCGGAGGCGAAGTTCATCGTGCCGCAGTCGAGCGTGCAGATCTCGGGCCGCAGCGTGCGCACGTGGTCGAGCCGCTCCGTGGCGCCGGCCATGTCCGTGCCGTCGGGCGACGGAGGCAACGGCGCCTCGTCGCCGCCGAGCACGAGATCGCCACCCATCCCGGCAGTGAGGTTGACGACCACGTCCACGGCGGCCGCCCTCACCCGCTCGACGACCTCGGCGTACAGCTCGGTGGCCCGGGCGCCGACGCCGGTGTCCGGATCCCGCACGTGGATGTGCACGACGGCGGCTCCGGCATCCGCGGCGTCGATCGCCGACGCCGCGATCTCGGCCGGTGTGACCGGTACGTGCGGGCTCTTGCCCGTCGTCTCGCCGGCCCCGGTGATGGCGCAGGTGACGAACACGTCCCAGTTCACAAACCCTCCTGCCCCCTTCCGACGCCCGACCGCCAGCGGGGGTCGGCTATCGTCCCGCAGCGTACTGAGCGGCGACGGCGCCGAACGATGCCGGGCGGGCGGAACATGGCCCGCCGGGGGGAATGGGGAGAGCTATGAGCAACGAACGTCAGATGCCACTGTGGTTGCCGCGCTCGGTGAGCCGCCGCCAGCTCATCGTCGGGGCCGGTGTGGCCGCGGC
>JACCUL010000271.1 GCA_013811855.1 Acidimicrobiia bacterium | reverse complement strand
GTGCTGACGGGGCCATCGGCTCGATTCGTCGGCCGCGGCGGCGACAAGCTGGACGCCGCGCTCGACGCCTTCGCCGTCGACGTGACCGGTCGCCGCTTCGTCGACGTCGGAGCGTCGACGGGCGGGTTCACCGACTGCCTCCTCGCTCGCGGCGCGGCACGGGTCCTGGCCCTCGACGTCGGTCACGGCCAGCTCCATCCGCGTTTGCGCAATGACGCGCGGGTGGCCGTCGTCGAACGAACAAACGCGAGGGATGCCACGGCGGCGCTCGTCGAGGCCCACCTCGGAGGGCTGGCCGACGGCGCCGTCGTCGACGTGTCGTTCATCTCGCTGACCGTGGTCATCCCCGTCCTCGTGACGCTGTGCCAGCCTGGGGCCGACATGGTGTTGTTGGTCAAGCCGCAGTTCGAGGCCGGGTGGGTCGAGGTGTCACGCGGCCGGGGCGTCATCACCGACCCGGCGGTACACGAGCGGGTGAGGGGCGAGGTGGCCGCCGCGCTGGGCGACGCCGGGTGCACGGTCCACCGCTGGATCGACTCCCCGCTGCTCGGCGGGCACGGCAACCGCGAACTGCTCGTGCACGCCACGACGGGCGATGGGCCGTGACGGCCGTCGCCCTCGTCGCCCACCACGAGCGGTCCGAGGCCGCCGGGCTCGCCCGATCGACGGTGGACTGGCTGCGCGCCGAGGGCCACGAGGCGTGGCTCGTCCCCGAGGACGCCGATGCGCTCGGCCTGACCGAGATGGCGGCCGAGCGACCGCTGGCCCATGCCGACCTCGTCGTCACATTGGGCGGTGACGGCACGATGCTGCGCGCCGTCGGCCTGCTCGACGGCGCACCGGTGCCGCTCCTCGGCGTCAACCTCGGGATGCTCGGCTACCTCACTGAGATCGACGGGCCCGACCTGCACGAGGCGCTGTCGCGCTTCGTCGCCGGTCCGACCGAGGGACGGTGGTACCTCGACGAGCGATTGATGCTCAGCGTCACCGCCAGGGGAACCATCAACGGCACGTGGCGGGCGCTGAACGAAGTGGTCGTGGAGAAGCACGAGGCCGGCCACACCGTCCGGCTGCTGGCCCGCATCGCGGGCGAGCCGTTCACCAGCTACGCCGCCGACGGGTTGATCGTGGCGACCCCGACCGGCTCGACGGCGTACTCGCTGTCGGCCCGGGGCCCGGTCGTCTCGCCTGGCCATCGGGCGCTGCTGCTCACGCCGGTGTCGCCGCACATGTTGTTCGATCGGACGCTCGTGCTCGATCCGTCCGAGACGGTCGAGATCGAGGTCGCTGGCCACCGCGCCGCCGAGCTCGCCGTCGACGGCCAGTTCGTCGGGATCATGCGTGACACCGACACCGTGCTGTGCCGCCCGGCCGCCGAGACGGCCCGGTTCGTCCGTCTCGCGCCGCACCACTTCCATCAGATCCTCAAAGCCAAGTTCGGCCTGGCCGACCGCTGAGATGCTGACGGAACTGCACATCGAGCACCTCGGCGTCGTCGAGCGGCTGTCGATCCGGCTCGGGCCGGGTCTCACGGCCGTGACCGGGGAGACGGGTGCCGGCAAGACGATGCTCGTCGACGCATTGGAGGTGGTCGTCGGCGGTCGTGCCGATGCCACGGTCGTGCGTGCCGGCGCCGCCGAGGCACGCGTCGACGCCCGCTTCGTCGTCGGGGATCGGGAGCTGGTGCTGAGCCGCGTGGTCCCTGCCGACGGGCGTTCCCGGGCTTACGTCGACGGTCGGCCGGCCACCGTCGCGGCGTTGGCCGAGGCCACGGCCGGGCTGATCGACCTACACGGTCAGCACGCCCACCAGAGCCTGCTCGGCGCGGCGGCTCAGCGCGCCGCCCTCGACCGGTTCGGCGACGTCGACCGGGCCCCGCTGCGGGCCGCTCGCGCCGCGGTGACCGAGCTGGACGCCGAGCTGGCCACCCTCGGCGGTGATGAGCGGGCCCGGGCCCGGGAGATCGATCTGCTGCGGTTCCAGGTCGGCGAGATCGACGGCGCTGGCATCGAGGACCCCGACGAAGAGCGGCGGCTGGACGTCGCCGAGGACGCGCTGGCTGACGCCGTCGGGCAC
>JACCUL010000262.1 GCA_013811855.1 Acidimicrobiia bacterium | reverse complement strand
CGGGATGTCGACGGCGAGCACCGGCGTGGCACCGACGCGCGGTGCCCGCCACGTGTCGCGAAAGCCGGTCCCGAAGGCGGCGTCGATGACGAGATCGGCGGGCGCCAGCGTGGGCGGACAGCGGGCGGCGTCGATGACGTCGACCTTGACGCCGCGCCGTTCGAGCCACGCCGCGGCCGCCCGACCGTCGGCGCCGTTGTTGCCCTTGCCGGCGATCACCCGCACCGTGCGCCCGTACGTGCCGCCGAGCATCTGGCGGGCGGCCCGGGCGACGGCCGAGCCGGCCCGCTCGACGAGCACGTCGAGGGAGTCGGCGGCCGCGGCGTCGACGGCCGCCATCTCCGCGGGCGTGACGATCGGGATCACGGGCCTCCATCATGACGTCGCGGTCCCTCGGCGACGACCATGGCCGTGGCAACGGGGCCGTCGTGGCTGATCGACAGGTGCCACTCCGTGACCCCTCGCTGTGCGGCCAGCTCGGCGGCGCGGCCCGTGACGACCAGCTCGGGCTGCCCGCTGTCGCGAGCCATCACCCTCACGTCGTGAAAGCCGAACGCGCCGAGTCCCAGCCCGAGAGCCTTCATCACCGCCTCGCGAGCGGCGAAGCGGGCGGCCAGCGACGGCACCGGGTCCACTCGCGGCGCCAGCTCGTTCAGCTCCGCATCGGTGAAGATGCGCTGGCGGATCGACGGTGTGCGCTCGAGGGAGCGCCGGAACCGCGCCACCTCGACGACGTCGAGGCCGATGCCGACGACCGTCACGAGTGCCCCTCAGCGCCAGTGGTCGGCGGCGTCGGAGATGGGATCGATGAGCAGCTCGTCGACGGGCAGCTCGCCGAGCAGGCGGTCGTCGAACCTGCCCTCGGTCTCCGACACCCAGTCGACGAGCCGGTCGTAGCGGTAGTCGTAGCCGACGAGCACACCGCGCATGACGGCCGCCGGCAGCTGCTCGTGGAAGCGCACGTGCATGAGGGTCAGCCCGATGGCCTGGTTGCCCTTGACCTCGGGCACGAGCACGAACGTGCGATTGTCACGACGGCCGCGGGCGACCAGCACGTTGCGGTCGGCGGCGACGCGCCGCTTCGTACCGACGAGCGCGGCGTCCCGGTCGACGCGGCTCGCCAGGTGCGTGGAGATGCCGCCCCGGTCGACGACGCGCAGCGTGTCTCCTTCGATGGCGTAGCGGGTGTAGCCCGTCACCTCGGCGACGGCCGGGTCGAGGTCGGCCAGCACACGCAGCGTGCGGTAGCTGAGCACGTCCCGACCGGCGCCGGCGGCCAGCACGGCCTGCACGAGCGGCCGATCGAGGACCCCCTCGTCGCTGCGGGAGATGCCGACGGTCACCGTCTTGGCCTGGTGCTTGATCGCGTCCACCGGCCGGGTCAGCTCGTCGATGGCGCGGTTCAGCGCCACGACGAGGTCGTCGATGAGGGCCGACGGCGAGCCGACCTTGCCCGACCCGGCCTGGTACTCCTCGACGGGGTGCTCCGACGTGACGTCGCGCAGCAGCCCGGTCAACCGCACCGCCGAGCTGGCCTCCAGGTGACCGTCGTAGCGGTGATCGCGCAGCCCGTCGACGAACTGCTCGACACAGGGACCGATGCCGGCGCGCACCAGCCCCAGCACCCCGTCGGCCGACTCGGCGGCGCCGATGGCGTCCTCGATGACCTCGCGCGCTTCGCGCAACGGGCGGGCCGAGGCGTCGATCGCCAGCGCGGCCTCGTAGCCGAACAGGTGCCCGGCCATTGCCGCCAGCACGAAGCCGAGCGCCGGGTCGACCGGCGGCACGGGGATGACGGCCGCGCCCTGGTAGCGGGTGTCACCGTCGTCGGCGATGACGACCGGCGTCGCCTTGTGGGCCCGGAAGATGGCGACCTCCTTGCCGACGTCGTCGGCCGTGCTGCCGGACAAGCCCGCGGCGCACACGAGGATCAGCGGCTCCGAAGACAGGTCGATGTGCTTCTTGTCCTCGGTCACGTCGCAGGCGATCGACTTGTAGCAGAGCTCGCTGAGCTTGATCCGCACCTCCTCGGCGGCGACCGAGTTGGGCCCGTTGCCGACGACGGCCCAGTAGCGCTTCGGCGGGGCCAGGCGGCGGGCGGCGTCGGCGATGACGCCGCGGCGCTCGAGCACGGTGCGCATCGCCTCTGGCAGGTCGCGCAACGAGGCCAGCAGGGCATGCCGGCGCCCGGCGTCGCCGTGGCCGCTGGCCTCGCTGATCGCGCAGGCCAGCAAGGCACCGGCGGCGACCTGGGCGTAGAACGCCTTCGTCGACGCCACGCTCATCTCGACGTCGCGACCGTCCGAGGTGTACAGCACCCCGTCGGCCTTGTCGGTGAGGTCGCTCGACCGCCGGTTGACGATGCCGATCACGGCCGCGCCGCGAGCCCGCAGCAGGTCGACGGTCCGGTTG